>NZ_JAMXEX010000004.1:0-77340 GCF_025370775.1 Ancylothrix sp. D3o
TACCCTATCTTTTTTGAGGCGATTTGTCTAGAATTGCCTCCCTGTCTGTTTTTCAGGCAACCTGTCACCCCGTCAGGAACGAACAGGAGAAAAATAATCGCCAGTTAAGAAAAATATGAGCTATCTCAGTACCAATACAATTATTCCTGAAGCCAAGCTAACCAGATATTTGCTAGTATGGAAACCAAAAGATGATAAGTCTGGGTTTTTAGCTCAAGCCGGATACACTCTTGATAACTGGCAAGAGCTTGAACGGGACTTAAAAAACTTGCTGACGAATGAAGCGACATTAGATCGAGAAACTTCTTTTGGCAATATCTATAAAATTGAAGGAGTTTTAGTTGGCTCTAATGGAGTTAGTCTTCAAGTAGCAACTTTCTGGATCGTAGATTCATTTTCTAATGAGACAAGATTTGTTACTCTTTTACCCAATTAACTAATCAGAGGTAAATTATGGAATTTGAAATGTTTTCAGAAGTGAGTTTAAAAGAAGATATGGCTGAATACGATTTGCCCAAAGGAACTCAGGCCATTATAGTAGATTATTGTCCTAGACCGGCAGGAACCGAAGCGGGGTATGTTTTAGAGGTATTGAATGAAGAAGGTAAGGCTTTTACAGTTATTGCTGTGGCCGCTTCAAAAATTGAACCAATCGCGGTAAGTATGCCTTACTAGAATACAGATTCACTAGATTCACTAATCGAATGATAGTTTCCGTTTGTACGTTCGATTGCCTGGAAGTGAGAAACCGGCTTTCTTTCTACTCATCTACCGTGCGGTGCTTGATTGAGCAGAAAAGGCCGGTTTCTTAATAAAGGTCGCGCTTTACCAAAGTTAAATTAAGTGCAGATTAATGTGGGTTTGAAGTTGCAATGGCACTGAAATTAAAGGAGTTTTAGACAATTTTATCTACCTCTGATTGCTTGCTCTGCGGCTTGTTCAAAATTATCGCATTTGTTAGTCAATGTTTGAATAATACTCACAAAGTAATTGACATCGATCAAACTAATTTCAGCATTGTGCATAATTGAATAAACCTCTCTTCCACCAATCTCTTCAATTGCCCAGAATCCAATCTTAAATTGACTGTTTTCTTTGAGGAGAAATGAAGAAAGTTGATGAGGAATGTAATCAAAACTATCAAATTTTACTCCACTTGGACAGGAAAATTCTAAAGTTGTATTGTATCTTAATATGAATACTGTCTGTGTAGTTCCAGAGTCCATGTTAAATCTTATCACAGCCTTGCTGGTATTGATTTCATAAATTCTCCAGCCAACTCGATTGCAATAATTGATGATGGTTGACTGAAAATTATTAGACGAAAACAAGTCTTTATCAATTGCCATCTGTTCCTCGTAAAATACCTATCTTTACAAGATCATAAAAAAGGTTTGGTTGGCTTGCATCAACCCAACGTACAAGAGCTTTGATAACGCTTTGTTTGGGTAGTGCGAGCTTGCCATCAGAAAAAACCAACACTTATCGATCTTTATTTTTTGCCTGAAGGCTTCGCTCTCAGACAACTTGAAAACACGCCCTACAACTGCTATGTACTAGAGCTTATCCATACTTTTGCTGAAGCTTGTTATAAAAATATTCCAGTGTCTGTCCAAAGTCATCGACCGTTTGATACTTATCAATGTCTAAATGCTCTTTGTTCCCTTTATAAGTTGCGGTTAAAGTTAACCCATTTGAGTGCTGATGGATGTGCAAATCAGTAATGCCAGGATACTTGTTTTTTTTAAGTAACCACAAAGAACCTGCTTTGCCTTTATCTATAAGTTCAGCCATTCTACTTCTCCTTCTATAAACTTCCGGTAATGTCTAAATTTTTCTTAGATAGCAACTGGGTTTCAAATTCCCATTACAGGGCAAAATTTCAAGTATTTAAGCCTTATTTTACGCTTTAAGGCTTTTCCCACTATCCTAGTATTCTTAGAAATTCAAGGTTTGTCTAGTCCTGAACTGTCCTATTTTGCGTCCAAAGTTATGCTCATTTCACTCAATTGAAATCTACTTTTGTACAAAAGCATCTAAAAATATACTAAAATGTCTAAAACTGTGCCATAATACACAAAATAATCGAACCTACCTAACGCGATGAACCTTAAAGAAATGTTAAATCTAGCGGATAAAATAGTCTTCGAGAAAACCGGCCAACACCTAGACGATTTACAAGAAGCGGTACTCCAAGGAACTCTACAACATGAAACTTATAAGCAAATAGCCAAAGATTTAGATTGTTCTGAAAGTCGTGTTAGAAATGCAGCCTCACAATTATGGCAGCTACTTTCACAAGAATCAGGAGAAGATATAAATAAAAAGAATTTTAGAGCCGCAATTAATAGGTTTCAAGTCTCTAATGTTTCAAACTTTGCACAAAACGTCAATGAACAACACATTAGTGGTAGTTTTAACATCTGTGGAGACTCCAGACACCCCTCAAATATCCCCAACTCAAACCCGTCAACTAAACAAACTTCTAACCCACAACAAACTCAACATCAAGACTTAAGCGAGATGCCAGAATTAGGCACTTTCTACTCCCGCACTCCCGAACTCGACACCCTCACCACCTGTATATTACAACAACAATGCCGGCTAATATCACTCACCGGCATCACCGGCATCGGCAAAACATCCCTAGCAGTAAAACTCGTACAACAAATCAAACAAGAATTTGACTACATCCTTTGGCACACCATAAACCCATCCGACACCCTCAACGAACTTCAATACCAACTCACCCAGCTTTTCACCCCATCAGAAAACATCCCCCTAATTAAATACTTCCAAAAACACCGCAGCTTAATAATCTTAGATGACGTTCACAACCTTTTCAGTACCAGCGAATTATCAGGAAAATACAAACCAGAACAAGAAGAATATCGTTCCTTTTTCAACCAAATACAAAAGTTACCTCATCAAAGTTGCTTTATCTTAATAGGTTGGGAACACCCCAGAGAACTCCCTCAAAACGAAAGCAAAAATACACCCATTCGTACCTTACAACTCACCGGCCTCCCCACCCCCGCCGCACGCCAAATACTCAACGATAAAGGCTTATCACCAATCGACAACTACTAAGCACTAATTAACCTCTATGAAGGCAACCCCTTATGGTTAAAAAGTATTGCCACTCTCATACAAGACTTAGGAGGCTGCGGAACAGAATTATTACCAAATGATACCATATTATTGCCAGAAGATTTGAAAGATATTTTAGAGGAGCAGTGCCATCGTCTATCCGAACTAGAAAAACAAGTTCTCTCTTTGTTGGCGAAAGAAAATGATTCAGTCAACCTGGCAAAGTTATTAGAAAATGGAAAAATTCCCTCATCAAATTTACTAAATGCCCTGCAATCTTTATCTCGGCGCTGCTTGATAAAAAAACAAGCAAATTTTTACACTTTGCCACCTGTACTGAAGGAGTATATCAAAACATTATAACTAAATTATTGGTTAGTTAGAAATCTCATTTTTTTAGCCATTCCCTCAGCTATTGAGCAAAATAGTTGTTTCCCAGCCTACATAACTGATACTCGCTTAGTTACTAATTTATATACCTACAAGGCAACAGCCACCTATATCTATCAATTTATGAATTTATGTGAAGAAGAAAACCTCCATAAGCGGCTTTTACCACCCAGATTTGTTAAGAAACTTAGCTAAATTTTAAGCTTAATTGCAAAATGGCCTAAAAATTTTTCCAAAGAAAACGCCGGTGGTACGATGACACATCAATAGCAAAATATCAAACATAGATAGAAAAAGATGTACAGAAAAAATACCAGTGACTTAGCAACCGCCGTCGTAACCGCAGCCTTGGGAGCCGGCATAGTAACCTCCTTTGCCGTCAATCAAGGACAACATCCCCTCATTGCCCTAGCTATCACCGGCCTTGCCGTAGCAATTACCTTAGTATGTGACAGGGCCGGTTTACTATAAACCTCCGTAGATCACTTTCTCGCACAGAACCGTCAGCCTTAAACCAGTCTTAATAAAAAAACTGTTGGGCGAGCAATCACAGCCCAACAGAATTAACATATATACTTAAATCGGGTATTATGTACGCTCAATCAAAACAAAACAGCGGAACCTCTACTCGCCTCCCATCAGAAAATTAGCGGAAATCAAGAGCGAAACATGGAAAGCCTTGCCTGTGTTCATCTAGCATTAGCCTACGAAGCGCCGGCACCCACCCTGCGCTTCAAAGCTTGGAACATCTTTAAATTTTTCAAAAAACTTCAACCAAAAGCAGTAAGCCTAAAGCCATTGCTTGCTTTGTTATCTCTAAGCATTGCAGCCAGCATTATCACATACGCAGGAAGCGCCCTAGCAGCCCTTCAACGCGGAGATAGTGGCACTCAAGTCACCAGATTGCAAGAAAATTTAAGGGATATAGGCTACTATGACGGCCCACTTACGGAATTTTTTGGCAGCCTCACCGAAGCCGCTATAATCCGCTTTCAGCAAGACAAAGGACTCAATGCCGATGGAGTAGTCGGCCAACAAACCCTAGACGAGATCAACCGCTTACTCGGTAACACACCCACAGCGAGTTTTAATACATCTTCCACCAACAGGACACTCAAGCGAGGCGACAGCGGCAAAGATGTCGAAGAATTACAAAAACTCTTACAAGAGGCCGGTTTATATGATGCCGCAATTACCGGTTTTTATGGCCCCAAAACCGAAGCCGGTGTACTCCGCTATCAGCAAGAGCGTGGACTTAGAGCCACAGGAGAAGCAGACTCAACTACTATAGCCCAACTTCAAGGCTCAAACCCACCCATAACACCCCCCACTACTGAAAGCATCAGTGATAACCCGTTTCCCCGCACCCTCCAGCAAGGGGACACCGGCGCCGACGTAGCCGAACTGCAAAGACTTTTAAAACAATTAAACTACTACACCGCCAGCATCAGCGGCCAATTTGACAGTCGCACAGAAGCCGCCTTAATTCGCTTCCAACGCGACAGAGGAATAGAGCGTGACGGCATTTTTGGCACATCATCTCAAAGAGAACTTCTCACCGCCATTAATTCTTTCCCCGACCGAAAAGACGATCAATTTGGCCAATCACCCTACAGCGTCGCAGACCTGCAAACGCGCCTGAAAAACAAAAACCTATACAGGGGGGCAATTGATAATAACTTCGGGCCAGAAACCAAGCAAGCAGTCCAAAACGCCCAAGAGCGTTATGGTGTCAGCAGCAGCGATATTCGCACTCGTCCCTAAAATAAAATTGTAGGTTGGGTTATTTAACCCAACCTCTCAACTTAAAACCTACGTCAAAGACTCCAAATAATCCCGCACTCGGTTACGGCGTTTTGGCTGGCGCAATTTTTGTAAAGCCTTCGCCTCAATTTGTCGCACTCGCTCCCGCGACAAATCCAACGCCCGACCAATTTCTGCCAAAGAATAAGGATGACCATCCCCCAAACCAAACCGCATCAAAATCACATCACGTTCGCGGCTGGTTAAATCGGCCAAAAGATGCTGTAAATCGCGGTGTAAAGCTTCCCGCATCAGCGTTTCTTCAGGAGAAACATCATCCGTCTCAAGCAAATCACCCAACTCAGTATCTTTTTCGTTACCAACCTTTGTTTCCAGAGAAACCGCACGAGGAACCCGCAATAAAACTTCGCGCACTTGAGCCGGTGTCATTTCCAACTCAGCCGCAATATCCTCCATCGTCGCAGTCCGGCCTTTATCTTGAGAAATTTTACGTTGAGCCTTCTTAATTTTGTTCAGCTTTTCTGTAATATGAACCGGCAGGCGAATTGTGCGACTTTGGGTAGCAATAGCCCGAGTAATACCCTGACGAATCCACCAATAAGCATAGGTACTAAACCTATAACCTCTTGTCGGATCAAACTTCTCAACCGCACGCTCTAAACCCAGGGTTCCTTCTTGAATTAAATCCAACAATTCTAAACCGCGATTTTGATACTTTTTAGCAACCGAAACCACCAAACGGAGATTCGCTTTAATCATGTGATCTTTAGCGCTAATTCCATCCGCTTGTAACTTCTCCAACTCTTCAACTGTCAAACCGGCAATCTCCGCCCAGCGCCGTTTACCCGCAGCTAAACTCGGCTTTAGCTGAGCAACATCAACGCCACCAGCAGCAGCCCAGCGCTCCAAAGAAGGACTCAAACCTAAGTGAGAAGCCAGCCGATCACGAGCCTCCATAAGCCTCACATATAGCTGAATGCAGCCCTCTTCCTCCATTGCGGCTTGATCTCGCAACTCCAGCACCCGCATATAGCGCTGAACCTTTTGTGCTTCCGAGACTTCTTCATCGCGTCCTAATAAACGAACACGACCAATTTCTTGCAGATATAAGCGCACAAGATCAGTGGTTCGGCGGTTAGAAACTTGTCCTCCAATTACCGCCTCAGCACCATCAATTTCCAGCGCAATCAAGTCCGAAGCAATGGGTGCAACATCATCAGCAACGTTCTCCAACTGAATACCCAAGGAGGTATTCAACTGTTCGTCATAGTCTGCATCAGCGTACAAAAAAGTTTGTGGCATAATCGCAATCGAAGGGGTGTGGCTCTGGGTGAGAATAATGACTGGTTAGCTGTCAATAGCCAAGCCTGTAAAAAAGATATTGGCATTCTTATTATTCCCGCAGGCTTAGTAATAACCCACACAATTTATGTGGTTTTAACTAACGGACGGACAATGCAAACAAGTTTCTTGTAATTGTGACTGTTTGACAGCTTCAAAAACTTGAAACTCTAGCAAGACAGCTAATCGAGTCTAAAAATACAACATCCAGTAAAAACACTGGATAAGAAGCAATGACACGATTCGACGTTGATAGGTAGTATAGAGTTTAAACACCAGACTTTGGTGTGACCTCTGTTCACTGCTCAGATAATCTTCATCACCGCTGAGCCGTTATCCTGATCACACCCTCAAATATGCTCCCAAACTCCACTTTCAGCGCCGGCTATACCAAAACTACAAAGCAAGCAACGACAGTGTTTCTAACACTACCCCACCCAGGGCAACTACCAGAAATAATTTTTTGTCTCTCAGCACAAAAAATTAAGTAAATATTAAAGATTTTTCTTCTGAGCTTGTTAGTTTAATTCTGCCCAGGTTTCTAAAAAAGTAGAATTTTAGAACCAAGCAAGCGCAGACGACCTACCCCTTGGCCCTATTACAACTTTAACCTTTACCATCAAAAATCAACAGCGTACTCTGGCTTAGCATCGCGTAACATCAAAGCCGAAACAGCCTCCTGCGGAGTAATTTCTCGAAGCAACAGCCGGTAAACCAAAAAAGAAATCGGCGTATAAATATTGTGTTCTTTCGCTCGTTGAATCAAAACCGGCGTAGTATTCACCCCCTCCGCCGTACCTTCCAACCCCGCCAAAATCTCCTCCAAACTTTTCCCCAACCCCAACTGATACCCCACCTGATAATTACGACTCAGAGGACTATTACAAGTAGCCAGCAAATCCCCCAAACCCGACAACCCATAAAAAGTTTCCGCGTTCGCCCCCCAATTCGTCCCAATCCGAATCATTTCCGTTAAACCCCGCGTCAGCAAGGCTGCTTTGGCATTCGTCCCCAACTCCAAACCATCACACACACCGGCAGCAATTGCCATCACATTTTTAAGAGTCCCCCCCAACTCCACCCCCAAAGGATCAGAATTCGTATAGACACGGAAACTACTCGAAGAAAACACCTCTTGCACCTTCCGTGCAGCATCCATCACCGTACTAGCCACCACAGTCGCCGCCGGCAAACCCTGCTGAATTTCCTTTGATAAATTCGGGCCAGCCAACACAACCACCGGCAACCCCTCAAAAGCAGCCTGCCAAATTTGCGAAGGAGTATTAGTCGTTTCTGGATCTAACCCCTTCGTCGCCGTCACCAAAATGGTTTGCCCCCAAATCTCCCCCAACTGACAAACAACCTCACGCACCCCCTTAACCGAAACCGCAGAAACAATAATCGAAGCCCCCGCCACCACCTCAGAGAGCCTCTCACCACTACGACGAGACCAAAACCGCACCTCATGGCCATTTTTCGCAGCCAGAGTCCCCAAACTCGTACCCCAAGCACCCGCCCCAATCACCACCAGCTTAATTTTTTCCATCAATCCATATCCCTAAAAACAAAAACCGCAGACACCCACAGAAAAAATTGTCTATCGCAGCGCGTTTATCTGCGTTCATCTGCGTTTATCTGCGGTTAAAAAACCTAACCTTTCGGACGCGGAAATCGCTGCATCAAAGCCCGCACTTCCTCAGCATGATAAGAGGATCTTGTCAAGGGTGATGCAACAACTTGTAAAAAACCCAATTCCTCGCCAAACTGACGCCAAGCCTCAAACTGTGCCGGAGTCACATAAGAAGCCACCGGCAAATGTTTAGGAGTAGGTTGCAAATATTGCCCAATCGTCAAAATATCGCAATCAACCGCCCGCAGATCGCGCATCACCTGCTCAACTTCTGCCTCAGTTTCCCCAACCCCAACCATAATCCCAGATTTCGTATAAACCCAAGGAGCCAACTCCTTACACCGAGCCAATAACTCCAAAGTCCGCTCATAACTACCTTGCGGGCGAACGCGGCGATATAGGCGAGGCACAGTTTCCGTATTATGGTTAAGGACTTCTGGTTGAGCGCTGAGGATTTTTTCCAGCGCTTCCCAGTTCCCACACAAATCAGGAATCAAAACTTCAATCGTTGTACTCCCAGAAATCGCCCTAACTTCTTGGATACAGCGGACAAACTGAGAAGCACCGCCATCAGGTAAATCATCCCGGTTCACCGAAGTAATGACCACATGATTTAAGCCCAGGCGCTTTACAGCTTCTGCGAGGCGCAGAGGCTCAGTTGGGTCAAGGGCTTGCGGTTTTTTCTCAAAATCAATATCGCAATAGGGACAAGCTCTTGTACAGGCCGGCCCCATG
Organism: Ancylothrix sp. D3o; assembly: GCF_025370775.1. Classification (NCBI taxonomy): domain Bacteria; kingdom Bacillati; phylum Cyanobacteriota; class Cyanophyceae; order Oscillatoriales; family Microcoleaceae; genus Ancylothrix; species Ancylothrix sp. D3o. Next base: position 8,951 of record NZ_JAMXEX010000004.1, read on the forward strand.
ATTAGAAAGGTAGCCGTACCGGCTTGAAAGCACTCCCCGATATTGGGACAGGAAGCCTCTTCACAAACCGTATTCAGGGCTAAGTCCCTTAGAATTTCTTTAACGTTGCCAACGCGCTCCCATTGAGGAGCTTTCACTCGCAACCAGTCTGGTTTGACAGCCACGCCCTTGTTTCAACCACATTAAATTTAAACTTTTTTTATCCTAACCCAAGATTATGTGCTACTATAGTTGAGCGGTGTTAATCGCTGACCACATCGGGATGTAGCGCAGCTTGGTAGCGCGCTTCGTTCGGGACGAAGAGGCCGCAGGTTCGAATCCTGTCATCCCGATTTTTTTAAAGTTTAAAGTAAGAGCGAGTTGATATATATCTCGCCTCCCCATAAGCATCATTCTTAACCTCACCGCTATTGATCTGATTGACGGTTGGGGGCTTTTTGACTTTTGTGTGAGAGCTTTGGGGTGGTAGAGGCGATTGGCCTCTACTACGAACCTATGGCGAGGAGCGGAGTTTTCTCAATCTTCTTTTGACCCAAAAACCATTTGTAAAATCATGGCCGGTTCACCTTTGCGGTGATATTTGTCGGCCCAGGCGCGAATGATTTCGTCCAATTCTTCGAGTGCATCTTCGACTCGATCAGGAGGTATATCAAGTTCTTCGATAATTCGCATGACTTTGGGACGCCGATCAGCCCAGTGCTGCATCAGGCGAAAGTACCTAGCAGTGTCTTCCACCATGATGTAGGTGCGCTCTTCTTCATTGGAAGGAGAATAGGTCGCTCTCATCAGTGCGTAGAAAGGCATTCCCCAAGGAGAATCAATTCGCTCAACCGTGCCGGCATACATTAAACGGCGTTTGATATGTTCAGCCAGCGCCTCCGAAAGCGGCATTCGCCGTTCTGGAGATAAGTCTTCCTGCGAACGAGCGTGCAGATATTCGATCAGTTCTTGGAACTGGAACGAAGTGATCAGTTGCGCGTCGGGCAGATTTTTAGGCAATTTTTGTTCAATAACGCGCTTTTCTTCAGCCGTCAGGCTGGTACCGGGTATGCGCGGTTTGCCTGGATGCCAGGAATACTGCTCTAACCAAACGTAGGGAAATTGAATTAGATAACGCGGCTCTTGGGAGCCGAGCATTTTCATCAATTTACCTTGGGTCAGAGCTTCTTTGACTTCTTCAACAATGGCCTTTACGCGCTTTGGCTCAATGTGATGCAGGTGTCCTGTCATCCGCAGGTTTTGGCCCTGCTCTAGGTAGGTTTGATAAATCGCGCATTTGGCGGCGGTTGCTGCGGCATCCAGAAAAGCGCCGTGCCGGTGTCCGCTGGTTCTCATGGCACTGAATGCAAGGTAAAACATGATCTGATCCATCGCACTGGCGCTTAGGCGTTTGATCAGAGTTAGGTCGTTGGTCATCACTATCCCTACGATGGTAAATAGAGGAGTTTTCCTATTAGCTTTAGCTACGCTCCTCTATCGGCTGGTTATTGTTGCGTCGGCCCGGTTGGAAACCAAGCCTGTAGGCTTACCCGCTTCTACTAGCGAAATACCTACCGGTAGCATAATCCATACGCCCTTGAGCGCGATAAAACTTATGCTAATTTTGCGGCTTTGATGCCCCCAACCTTCCCCGGCTAATGTCACGCTCCGCAAACAGATGCGCTTTTACGATCCAATTCCAGAGGGCGACATCGGTAAATTTATGTAGCTTGCAACCCATCAAGATTATAAGGACGGCGGTAGCCTCTGCCTGGAAAGAAACTGAGAATGTATTTTCTCAGCTTTTGGGCTTCTCTCTCATGCCTTGGCATTAGACGATTTGCCCTTTCGCGCTCGACAACCAGCACTCTTGGTGGTTCTGTGCCGAGCCGCTGGCCCTGATATAGGGCAGATCGTCTTTGATTTTTTGGTTATTATTTTTAACTATATCAATTTTAACCGCAAAAAATGTCATGGCCAGCGAAATGCCGCAACCGGAAAAAGATTCTTAAAATATTTTCTCGCCTTTTAACATTAAGCAAAATCTTATAGCTTTTCTTTCATATGCGGAATTTCTGCCAATTCTACCCTGGATTTTTGTGCCCTTAACTTTGTGTTACCGTTGGAGTGATAAGACTTTTCCTGGCTGATGTATTTAAAACTTATAACCTTCACTACCTCATTTTCAAATAAGCTTTTTGCGGTAATTAGGTAATTATCCTGAAAATATGGACTATTTTAAATCTTTTTTTGACGAAGCGGTTGTACCGATTGGTGGGCTTCAATATTTATTAAAAGAGAGAAAATATCAATAATTTATGCAAGCCACAAAGCCTTCTAAATTTAAAAAAACCTAGTTAAATAAGGTATTTTACAAGGGCTTTTTTTACCAATAAATTAGGCAGGCTCTAAATCTCTAAAGGTTTGGCTGGTGGAGTAAATATTATCATTCAGTTCTAAAAACCGAGTATGGCGACAAACCGATTTTTTTTGATTTCACTGTTGGAAAAACAGGCAACATAGATGGTCATTTAAACTCTTTAGAGAAAATTACCGGATAAAACTAATATATTTTGATTTTCTCAAAGAATTGGCAGCACACTCCTTACGCCCGCTTCCTCTGTGGGGTTGGCAATTTTCTTGTGCTTGCACCGGCAAGCTGGAACCTTTAGTTTTAGGCGAAGGCTTGTCACCAAAACTGACTTGCTGAGACTCAATAGCGAGGCTAACAATCAGTAAACTTGATAAAAGGATAGAGGCGTAAGTCCGCATGGAAAAAGCCGGTATCAGAGTTTTCTATTCCTGATACGGCTGTTGTGGCCTTCACCCGGATCACTTGTTAACTTTGCTGAGAGTTCATTGGCAAAAATGAGCTTGAGGGAAATCAAAATTGGAAAATACAAGCCGGATAAGGGTTTCAATAGTGGTTGCTAGAAGTCGATAGCTTGTAGTAGCAGCCAGCCGCCGGCGTAATTAAGTCGGCCTTGAACTGTCACCGGCTGACCTGTGGCAAGGTTTTGTAGCTGTTCGTTCACCTCTGGCTGAAGTGTAACCAGTGTCCAAGTTTGCTCTGAGAAAGTAATGGTGTAATGTTGTTCTCCCTGACAAGAGAAAATCCCACAAAAGCAATTTTCTGCTTTTGCTTTTTTGGCTGAGGATGAAAGGGGACAGTTGCCGGTGGGTGGATAAGCATCGGGATGATCCAGATAATAACGCTGCCAGTAAAGCCAGTCTGGGTGATCTGGGGTCAAGTTATAGAGGGGGATAATGGCTGCTGGTGCGATTGGATCTTCTAAGAGTGCTTCTTGTAAAACTCTCACCGGCAAGTCTCGCGGCTGACAATTTTTTTCGATACACAATGCGGCTGCCATTCCGGCTGCTTGACCGATGTTTAAAACTACAGGCTGTAAGCGAGTGGCGCCGTTGGCGATGTGGGAAACGGATATACTTTTTTCGCAGACGAGTAAGCCGTCTATTTCGGAGGGGATGAGGGAACCGTAGGGGATACAAAAAGGTGTACCAGTCCACCGGCCTCCCCAGCGGATAGATTTAGGTTTCACCGGCCAGTCACCGCAGGGATAATGGTGGTCGTTGGGATAGTTACCGATGGCGATACTGGTGATCTGGCCGGTGGTATCTACAGGCAAAGCGGCGACGCGACCTTGTGGTATGGGTAAGATATCTTGTTCGCGGATGGTGACGAGTCCTTTGAGGCGGCGGCTTTCGCGGTAGTAGGGATGGATAGCAAAGGCGCCGGTGGAAATTGGAAATGGGGAATGGGAATTTTTCAGAGGAAAAATATTTTCTGCTAAACCATACCGGCGACCGAGTTGGGTTTGCATAAAGTGGGCAAAACTTTGGCTATGCCAGAGGCATTCTTGGAGAAATTCTTGCCTTGCTGTGGTTGATTGGATGAGGCGATCTATGCCTTCGCCGTAGTCGTTGCCGTGAATTGGCCAGTTAATCATAAAGCGATTACCGGGCAGGCGTCCGTAGTTGAGAAACATTTCCGGGCCGTAGTTGTCCCAGGCGGCGATGAATAAGCTGGGGTTGTAGGTGGGGGGTGGGGGAATTTCTGGGGCTATATCTTGGCCATAGTCTTGCAGGATGACTACCCAGGTGGGTGCTTGGACAGGGTAGTTTTGTGTCCAATGGTTTTGTGTTTGTGGGGCGCTGGGTTCCTTGAATTGGCTTTGAAGTTCCCATCCCCAACGGTGGGGGATTTCGGCTAGGGCAAGAATATCGCCGAGTTCGGTGGCATCAAGGATGATTTTGGCGTGGATGGTGAGTTTTTCAAAGCGGATGCCGGTGATGCGGTTGTTTTGTTTGAGGATTTCTTGGGGGGTTTGGCCGGCTATCCATTTTAGGTTGGGGAGTTGGTTTAGCCAGTTTTGGAAGATTTGGTGGCCGGTGGGAGGGTTGTAGGTGAAGAAGCTAACCCAGGCGTTATCGAGTTGGGTGTTGTGTTGGAGTTCGTTGAGGAATTGACCCCAGAGGCCGGTTTGGAGGGGGGCGAGTTCGTTGCCATCGGGGGCGGATACGCCGGCGCTGGTGAGCATTCCGCCGAGCCAGGGTGTGTCGCCGATGAGGATGGTGTTTGCGCCGCGTCGGGCTGCTTGGATGGCTGCTGCGGTGCCGCCGGTGCCGGTGCCGACAACTAAAATATCTGTGGTGAGTTGGTTCATGGGGGATGGGGGAACTGTCAAGTTTTGCTAATTTATGATAAATTTTTGCCAAATGAGAGGAGTGGTTATAGGGGAGCAATATGAAAGCGCAAGTTTTTCGAGGGGTTAATCAGTTAAGTTACGAAGAGGTGCCGGTGCCGGAGGTGGGGCCGGATGAGGTTTTGGTGCAGGTGCGGGTGGTTGGTTTGTGCCAATCTGATATTAAAAAGATTATGTATCCGCTTTATGAGCCGCCGCGTATTTTTGGGCATGAGACGGCGGGAATTATATCACAAGTTGGATCGGATGTCAAGGGCTGGCAGTCGGGTCAGCGGGTGGTGGTGATGCACCATATTCCTTGTATGCGGTGTGATTATTGCCTGAATGAAAATTTTTCGATGTGTGACACCTATAAAAATGTGACGACGACGGCGGGGTTTGCGCCTAGTGGTGGGGGTTTTGCGGAGTATGTGAAGGTGCCGGGGCATATTGTACGGAATGGTGGGTTGATTCCGATTCCTGATGGGGTGACGTTTGAGCAGGCGAGTTTTGTTGAGCCGACGAACTGTTGTTTAAAGGCGGTGAAAAAGGCTCAGATTGGCCCAGGGCAGACTGTGCTGGTGACGGGTGCGGGGCCGATTGGGTTAATGTTTATTATGTTGGTTAAGTATTTTGGGGCGCGGGCGATTGCGACCGATTTGTTGCCGGCGCGGATTGAGAAGGCGTTGCAGGTGGGTGCGGATGCGGCGTTTGATGCGCGGGATGCTGATTTGCCTAGTAAGATTAGGGATCTGACTGGCGGGTTGGGGGTGCACACGAGTTTGCTGGCGGTGCCGAGTGAGAAGGCGTTTTTTCAGGCGCTTGATTGTACGCGCAAGGGTGGTAAGATTTTGTTTTTTGCTGAGTTTCCTGATGAGGTGGAGATTCCGCTTAATCCGAATGTTTTGTATCGTCGGGAGGTTGATTTGATGGGCAGTTATAGTTCGTCGTTCCGGGTGCAGGCTTTGGCGGCGGATATTGTGTTTAACAAGTGTATTGATGTGGATGCTTTGGTGAGTGATCGTTATAATCTGAGGGATTTGGGGGCTGCGGTTGAGCGGGCGGTGAGGCCGAGTGCTGAGACTTATAAGATTTTGATTTATCCAGAGGGAAAAGTGTAAGATACCTGGAAATTAGGTAAATCAAATGATTTACGGAAATAAAGTGGTGTGGTCAGGAACCTCTGATCTACAGGTGCGTCTCGGATGAATTAGTAATGATTGTAATCGCTGTTGTCAAAAGAGAATTTATGACAGTAGGTGTTAAGATTAACTGGGCAATGCTGGGGAGTACCTAAGTGCAAATAGGGGATAAAAAAATAATTATTCGTCCTGGCAATCAGTCTTTAATTGAGGCTTTGCGGGAGTTTTGGGCTTATCGTGATTTGCTTTATATTCTGGCAGCGCGAGAAGTCAGTGTTCGATATAAGCAAACGGCGATTGGGGTAGCATGGGTGGTGTTGCAGCCGATGTTGACAACACTGATTTTTACTCTGGTGTTTGGCCGGTTTGCGAAAATTCCTTCTGATGGAATTCCCTACACGGTGTTTGCTTATTCAGGCTTAGTTCTGTGGGGTTTACTATCGCAGGGTCTAACCAGGGGAGGGGATAGTATTATTGCCGATGAAAAATTGATTACTAAGGTTTATTTTCCTAGGCTAGTAATTCCATTTGCGGCAGTTGGTTCTGCTTGGATTGATTTTGCCGTGTCTTTGTTTATTTTGCTGCCATTAACTTATTTATTTGGGCTAAGACCGACTGTTAGCTTATTGTTAATTCCTGTTTTGATGATTTTGGTGATGATTTTGGCAGCAGGAATGGGAACATTACTGGCAAGTTTGAATGTCCGATATAGAGATTTTCGCTATGTGATGCCTTTTTTAATTCAGATTTGGCTGTATGCTTCTCCTATAGTCTATCCTGTGAGTATTGTGCCTGAATCAGCAAGGTTATGGTACTATTTGAATCCGATGGCAGGATTAATTGAAGCGTTTAGGTATGCTGTTACTGGACAAGGAGGCTTTAGTTGGCTGGGGTTGGGAATTTCTGCATTGATTTCGCTAATATTGTTTAGCTTAGGTTTTAGTGTATTTCGGCAAGTTGAGCGCAGTTTTGCAGACTTTATTTAGGGAGTAAAATGAAGCCAATTATCTCTGTTAGAGACTTAGGAAAAATGTACCGCATTCGTTCGGTAGAAAAAAAGCGATACCGAACGCTGCGGGATGATTTGGCTGAAACGTTTAAAAACCTTGTGCATGGCAAATTTGGTGATTCAAAATCTGAAGAGTTTTGGGCGTTAAAAGATATTAATTTTGATATTTACCCAGGCGAAGTGGTTGGAGTTATTGGTAGAAATGGTGCTGGCAAGAGTACGCTACTGAAAATTTTGTCACGGATTACGCCACCAACACATGGGGAAGCGGTTTTGCGGGGGCGTGTGGGTTCGCTGTTGGAGGTGGGAACAGGTTTTCATCCAGAGTTAACCGGCAGGGAAAACATCTATCTTAGCGGTGCCATTTTGGGAATGAGTCGCGCGGAGATTAAAAAGAAGTTTGATGAGATTGTCGATTTTGCGGAGGTGGAGAAGTTTTTAGATACGCCGGTGAAACGCTATTCATCGGGGATGTATGTAAGGTTGGCGTTTGGGGTAGCTGCACATTTAGAACCGGAAATTTTAGTCGTTGATGAAGTTTTAGCGGTTGGTGACGCTAAATTTCAAAAAAAATGTTTAGGTAGGATGAAAGAATTGGGTGGAGTTGGAAGAACGGTTCTTTTTGTCAGTCATAATATGAGTACAATTCAGTCCTTATGTCATCGCGGTATAGTTTTAGATAGAGGCTACTTATCAGCAGATGAAGTCATCGGATCTGCCATACAATCCTACTTGCGTGATAGTCCTTCTAATTCTTCTTTTACCCGTCCGGCTCAAGCCAATGGTAATCCCACATTAATAGCAGGCGGTATAATTGTTTTAAGTAATAAAAACTTTGATACAGAGGTTAATATTGATTTAGAAATATCTACATCTGAAAAAAAGGAGATTAGTATAGATCTGCGGGTTACGGATAGTTTAGACTGTCCTCTAGGATATGGTTCTTTGGGTTCTTTTAACTCTGGGGATATAGTAAAACTTGAGCCTGGCTCAAACAAGATTTGTCTGAAGTTTTTAGCAAATCACTTTGCTCTAGGTACTTATAGGGTAAGTATAGACTTAACACTTCCTGATGCAGCATACTATGACCGCGCCGAAAGTTGCCTGTTTTTTGAAGTAGTACGCCCCCCTTTAGATGGAGGAGCGAGAGCTTTATCCCAATCATGGGGTTATGGATCGGTGGAAATCCCTTTAATAGTTATTGAACAAAAGCAGTTAAATTCATGCTGAAACATGAAGTTTTAAGTTAATAAATGCCACCCACAGAATTAGATATTTATTATTTTTGGAGGAAGAAATGAAGATTAGTATGGATGACCCGAATAAAAAAAATATTTCTAATAAATTTTTGAGAAGAGTAAAAAGGTATTTTTCTCATAAAAAAACTTCTTTACTAAAAAAATTATTCAGCTATAAGGCTAAACAAGGTAAGCCGATTCGTTATAAATTAGCTGGGCAAAATATCATCTACTTATATCCTGAAGGGCAAATAGCTGAACTACTCTACACTTGTACTTTTGAACAAACTGAGATCCAATTAGTAAGTGCCTATTTGAAAGCTGGTATGAAAGTGGTAGATGTAGGAGCCAATATAGGTTTATACTCAATTTTAGCCTCTAAAATTATTGGAGAAAATGGAAAAATATGGGCCTTTGAGCCATCCTCCGAAACCCATAAGAGACTTATAGCAAACTTGTCTTTAAATCAAGTTTCAGGCGTGGAAGTTATAAAGATGGGTCTCGCTGATGTGGAGGACGTACTCACATTGATGCGTCCTTCAGGCTATAGGGATGGTGATAGATATTTAGTTCCAAAAATATACGATACTACTCATTTCCAGCAAGATTCAGGAGATACAGAAAGTGTACCCGTAATTACTCTAGATAACTATATGATTCAAAACAATACCGAGCTTCCCAAGGTAGACTTGATGAAAATCGATATTGAAGGCGGTGAGTATGCTGTATTTAAAGGTGCACAAAAAGTATTGACAGCAAATCCTAATATTTTAGTAATGTTTGAATGTACTCCTGAAGGATGTCAAAGGGCTGGACATACCCAAGAAAATGTCTTTCAGTTTTTGCGTCAGCTTGGATTTGAAGTGTACTCATGGAACCGCACAGAAGGAAAATGGGATACAAGCGAAGGTTTGTTGCGGTCATCAGGTAATGTGTGGGCTTGTAGAAACAAAGCAATATTACCTCAACCCAGGTAAAAATGGATAAGTATGTACTAAATTAACACTAGGAAATGCCAAGCGTTTAATTATCGTCTGACATTTTTAGAGAATCCCTACCGTTTTTCATCTGAGAACATTTGTTTCAGCGGAGGGAAATTTTCAGGAGTTTTTAGGGAGAATAACATGATGGTAAAAATAGGGAAGATATTGGCGAAGCAATATAGGGACAAAAAAATATATAACAATTTGGTAAGCCGCTTTGGCTCATCTTTTATAAGGCAAATGAATGTTGATGAAAGATATATTTTGTTTGAAATTAGTGCAGCTTTAGATGCTTTGAACGATGAAATCGATATTGTTTATGATATTGGAGCTAATGATGGAGCTTGGTCGGAAGCTTTTGCCCTCTATACCAATCAAAATGTTTATGCTTTTGAACCCTTGCCCAATATGATTTCTCTCCTTAAAAAGCGCAGTCAAAAAATACCTTTGATTCATATTCAGCCTGTGGCTTGTGGCCTGAATAAGGGTAAAAATATAATCAATTCTAATGATTTTTCTCCCAGCAGTTCTTTTCTCTCCATGACAGAATTAACCCTTCAAGAATGGGAATTTACAAAAATATCCCATCCTGTTATGGTAGAAGTAGTAACGCTAGATGATTGGCGAATGCAACACGCTTTACCCTATCCGTCTCTAATTAAAATTGATGTTCAAGGATATGAAAATGAAGTCCTAGAAGGAAGTAGGGAAACATTAATTCACACAAAATATCTGTGGATAGAATTAAATTTTAAAGATTTCTATAAAGGGGGAAGTACCTTTGATAGTGTGTATCGCAAAGCAACAGACCTGGGATTTGAGCTTATAGACTGTGTGGGTCTTGCTCGCAGCCCTAAAACCAATCAACTCTTACACATGGATGGCTTATTTAAGCGAATTAAGTAGGTAAAATAAGCTAAAAAACGAGTTTTTTTAGTATTTAAACTCTTTGTATCACTCCCATAAAAAACTAAAAAATGGTAACATCACCCCGATTCAACTACATCATCACAATTCATAATAAGGCAGAATTAATTGAAAGAGTTATAATGTCTGTCTTGATATGCTGCCGTGAAGGTAGCCATATCTATGCAGTTTTGGACGGGTGTACAGATGCAACTGAAAAAAACATTGATAATATTATCAACACATTTGCTAATGTCCCCATAACAAAAGTCTATACACCTGATGTACACGAAATTCTTTCAATTAATGCTGGGCTACAGGCAGCCAGTCAAGAAGGAGAAGGGTATAATATAATCTTACAGGATGATGTGTTATTAGCCGACTTCATGTTGGAAGAAAAGGTGGCACGACTTTATGAGTGGGCGGGGGGTGACTTGGGATTTGTATCATTTCGCCTGGGCGCGAACTTTACCGAAGATGCTGCTACATCAAATGAGTTAGCACCCTTTACCGATTTTGTAGAAAATGCTTATGGTCATGGATTACCCCATGCAAATGTTTTATTACCAGGCTATATAGCTTACAGAAGCCTACCCATAAAAAGTCCAGTCTGTATTCCGTTTTCCTTAGTTCGCTGTGTTGGACTACTTGAAGAGCGGCTTGCACCTTATATGTATGATGACATAGAGTACGCAGTTCGGTGTATCAGAGCGGGCTATCGTAACGCAGTTTTTCCTTTGCGTTTTTATTCGGATGTTAAATGGGGAACCACAAGAACTAAACCCGATCCGAAAATGACTGAAATACAAAATCGCAATATGGAACTTATTAGAGATTTACATGGTTTAGATATAGCAAACATAGCCGTTAACAAGGAAGACAGTAATATAATAGTTGAACTTCCAAACTTATTTTATGAAAATGAGCAAAGTTATGCTTTAAAAGTATGGGAAGAAAATAAGGAAAAGTATTATATTAATAATTTACCAATGCAGGGAAGAATTAAATTGTATTTGGAAAAACTATGGGCAAAAAATCTTAAATAATATTAGAAACTATCCAGAAATCATTTAGTAAAACAGAAGGTTCAAAAATGTTACCAAAAAATATACAATGTCCAGTTTGTAATGGTCAGAGTAAATTTATTTCTTTATTCAAACGGGAATTTATATTGGATCAGCTAGAACTGTACTATTCTGAAAGACCTCCCGCTGAAATAATATTGAACGATTATGAAATGTTACGGTGTGAAAATTGTAGTCTTGAGTACGCTTTTCCTTTAGAAGCTGGCAGTCAGTCATTTTATCAATGGATTACCAACCATAGTGGATATTATCCCCATCACAGGTGGGAATGGTTTACAGTCATTGAGCAGATGGGAAAAACCTCTTCAGTTACCATAAACCTTTTAGAAATAGGTAGTGGTTCTGGGAAATTTCTGGAAATGGCAACACAAAACCTTCCAAATTTACAAAGAAGTGTTGGGCTAGATACGACGGAGACATCAGTAAAAAGCTGCCTAGATAAAGGTTTAGAAGTGTATCCAGAAACTTTAGAAAATTTTTTGCTTAAAGCTAGTAAAGAATCTCAAGAGAATTTTGATTTTATAGTAGCTTTTCACTGTTTAGAGCATATTAATAACCCTAAAAATTTAATTAAGTGTATGCTTAGGTTACTGAAGCCTAACGGCAGCATTTTTCTCAGCACTCCATATTCCCCTATGTCATTTGAAAATGCTTGGTTCGATCCGTTAAATCACCCACCTCATCACCTGACTCGCTGGAATGCTTCAGCCTACAAAGAACTAGCTAGACAGTTTGGGTTGGAGGTAAAATTATTTATGCCACAAGCTCAGAATTTAATAAACAGGACTTTATACGCTCTCAATCTCGCAGAGAATGGCCCCGCTCACCTGGTTTCCAGGTGGAAAACTGCCTTGTCTGCTTTGCAACATCCCTTGGCAACCTTTAGAGAGTTGCAATACCAAAGCAGACGACAGAAAGTTAATCATCAAATAGCCGGCGATGTCGTGTTAGTTGAGCTAACCCGCTACTGAAGGCTACGGAGTCAATAATTAATATTATAAACTTGAATTATCACTTATATGGCAAATTTGTGGCGTACACGCAAGGGACTGAGCCAATTGAGATTGGCTCTCAGTCGGGTTTTACGGATGATAGCGCTGGATATTATAGTTTTTACTTCCCGATGGCTTGGTTGGTACTCAAGCTTAAAGAGTTTCGCACAAAAATTAAAAATAATCCCAAGCGACACATCATTGTTAAAAGTAACAGCAAATGATTTGATTAAACCAGAAATTTTGACAAGTCCGCCTGGCAGTAGCACCACCCCCATAATTTTTGTTTCTGCCTGTATAGATAAAAATCTATCTGGAGGTTGGCGCTACAGTGGCGGAATAAAAGAGTTAAATTATCTAGTAAAACTCCTGAGAAATCGGGGGTATGAAGCCTACATGGTTACCTATGATGGTAGTTATGAGCCTTGGTTAGTAGAGCATCAACCTCATATTTCATTGGAAAAATTCCGACAAATGCTAAATTTAGCTCAGGATGTTCGTTGCGTCACATCTGTTCCCATCGCCAAAGCCTTTATAAATGAATGCAAACAAATTTACTTATGGGATATGGAATTATCCGAAACTGATAAAGTACAGTTTTATACTTTGGCAGGTCTTTACAGGAAAAAAATTAAGCGAGTTGCTGGCATTTCCCGAACAATACAAGCATGGCACATGGCTCATTTCGAGAAACCCTGTAGTGTTATTCCCAATCTACTTGACGAATCTTTGTGGTATCCTGACGAAGCAAAGCGCCGTCCCAGGCACGTTGGATATATGAATGAGGGTTCTCACACCGACGAGTACATTAATATAATAAAACAAGTCTTTCACTCAGTCGGGCTAGATTTAAAATTAGAGCTAATTAAAGGCTGTGAAGCAGAAGTGCTTTCAGGAATGCAGTCTTGTGAAGTATTTTTAAGCCTGAATATAGGAAAAGACTTTCTTTGGGGAGAGGGCTGTCCTCGAACTACTATAGAGGCTCTATCGACCGGTTGTGTGGTCATAGCTTTTGATATTATTGGGAACAGAGAAACACTCCTGCATAACTTTAATGGTGTTATCGTTTCCCGCTATCGCCCTGATTTAATGGCCGAAGCTTTGATTTCCCTTTATAAAGACCCGAATCAGATTGAGCGTATGCGTAACAATGCACTATCTATGATAAAATTCTGCCATAATTTTGAATCTCGCTGGCCATTAGTGAAAGACTTTCTGGAATTAGAAGAGGCTGCACATAAGCTGAGCATTTACGAAAGTGAGCCAATACCTAAAACTATAGTTTAGTAAAAAAAAATCTAAGTAAAGTTATCTTTAATCTATATAATTATCATTACTCAAATAACAAACTAAAAGAGAACCTAAGTGATGGCATTGAAAACTATTGCTCTTGTTGAAACAATCTGGAACGGACACCACCCAACTTATTTTAAAGTATTGGCCAAAACATTGTTGGAGCTAGGATACAACGTTCTAGCTTTTTGCCCTGCTCCAGAAGAAGTAAACCAATGGATTAACCAGAAATGTTCTAATTTAGCTGATCAATTTTATTCTTTTGAACTAAACGATCCACCCCTAAACCGCTTGGCGCTGGGCAAATTGAGAAAAACATGGGCTGCTATACAGAGATGGCGAAATGCAGGAGAAGCAATCGAGCGATCATATATAAAGATAGGATATTATCCCGATTTAGTCTTTTTTGCCTGTATCGATTATTATTTGGCTTTTTGTGTTACTCACTGGCTAGTTGACCGAATTTTTCACTACAATTGGTCTGGCCTTTATTTTCAACCAAACCATCTACGTTTGAAACTACCTTTTTATCCGCTCAGGCGTGGCCCGTTTAATCCGAGTGCAACACTCAAGTCTGCTCGCTGCCACTTTGTAGCTGTTCTTGATGAGGGTATCGCTCAACAACTACAAAAGAGAATAAATAACCCTGTAGTTATTTTTCCCGATTTCTGCGATGAATCACCCGCAGATGCCAATTATTACCTGCTCCAAGAGATTCGTAAAAAGGCGGGAAACCGAAAGATAATAGGTTTGCTAGGCTATTTGCAAAGACGCAAAGGCATAATGACCCTTATAGAAGTAGCGAAAAAATCATTAGAGGAAGATTGGTTTTTTGTCTTTGCCGGCGAGTTAGACCCAGCAGGATTTACTCCTCAAGATTTTTCTACACTTAATGATTTCATAAATCAAACTCCCTCTAACTGTTTTTTTAGTTTTAATTACATTCCTGATGAATCTAAATTTAACTCTTTAGTAAATGTATGCGATATTTTATTCGCTGCCTATGAATATTATCCTCACAGTAGTAATATTTTAACTAAAGCAGCTTTATTTAAAAAACCAGTAATCGTCAGTAAAAATTTCTGCATGGCAGAAAGAGTGGAAAAGTTTGCTTTGGGTCTTTCGATTGAATCAGGAGATGTTTCTGCCTGTATCAGTGCCTTAAATTTGCTTTTAAATAAAATCGGGGACTTTAAAGAATTAAATAGATGTGAAGAATTTACTGTCTTGCATTCCCAAAAACAGGTTACGAATCAATTCAAATTTCTCCTAGAGGAGGGTAGAAGATGAAGTTAAAAACTCTTCATAAAACTCCCCCCTTAGCCAAGATCGGTACATCTAGCTTGCTTGGTATTTTTTCATTAATTGCTTTCTACGCGAGCATTTTACTTTTGGCGATGCGAATTGCTTCAACTATAGAAAGTGATTCGGAAACAGGAGGAGGCATACTTGGTTCGTCGCTGATGCCTTTTATTATTGCCGTTGGGGCCGAGATTCTGGTGGATAAAAAATTTTGCCAGTTTCTTACTAAAAAAGCAACATTATCTTATTTTGTTGTGTTAGTGTTTTACAGTTTGTGGGGATTGATACAGGGGAATGAGGTTAGCTTTTTAATCGGTGATATAGTAGTTTTGGTGTGGCCTCTAGGGGGTGTAGCACTCTTCCGGCTAATGCTCAAATCAAAAAGGCCAACCTTACACCTTTTTGCTTTTATTTGCCTATTCACCGCAGTGATGAACTATTCTCAGATAGTAACTTTAGAGACACAAATCTCAGAGATACTATCTAGTGGTAGAGTGATTAATAAAGCAGTGTATGCCTGTTCTGGTCTTTTGCTAGTACCTACAGCAATTGCCGTAGGAATTTTATTCAGAAAGGGAGTAGTATATGTAACTTTATTGTTAGCAATGGTTGCGATTCATTTTTATAACATAGTTTTACTTACTGCTACAAGATCAAGCGCCATTACCCTTTTAGTATTAATGCTATTTTCTTCGGTTGGTTTGTCTTATAAAATCAAAAACGGTAGGCTTACGACTAAGCAATCATTTTTATCCATTCTAATAGCTATGCTCGGTGTAATATGCTCATTTTTAATTGTTTTAACACTAATAGGAAATTTATTTGATAATAGTACAAGTTTAATTTCTGACAGAGGAGCAGATGACTATACTACACTCCTGCGTATGTTAGAATTAGCTGATGCTTTGGACAAATTAAATGCTGTTCAGTGGATTTTTGGAGGAGGCTTGGGGTATGCTTTCTATTCAATAGTGGAAAATGTGGGTATGGTCGGAGCCTTACACATCGGAGTATTTACTTTTTTGCTCAAAGGAGGCTTAACTATTTTCCTTCCTATTGCAATTTTTTTATACGTTATACTACCAGCGCTATTCGGGATTGCATGGTTAAATCCTAGCTCACTCGACTCTAATACTCGGACTGCGGCATTAATAGTCCTACCCGGAGTTTTTAGTCTGCTCGTGCTACTTACGTTGTCAGGAGGGTTCAGTACATTTACTTTTTTAGGGGCTGGTTTTGCTCTTGGTGCATTTCTTCACATTCAAGAAGAAGGTTTAGGTAAATTTTTTCCTTCTCCTAGGAACAAAGTTTAAAATTATTAAGTCTAAGTATAGAGGTTAATAAATTTATCAATATGCCGTCTCATATAATTCTAATAGTAACTTTTTTTTACGCTCCCGCTGTTAGCCCTGTGGCATTTCGCTGGGCTGCTATTGCTGAACATTGGGCGAGCCAAGGGCATCAGGTTCATGTCATCTGCGGTTGGCAGCCAGGGTTAGCCAGAAATGAAAAGCTTAATAACGTCTATGTTCATCGTGTAGGAGGGTCTATTACTGAAGTATTGCGGAGCAAGCTTATAGATACCTCTACATCGGTAAACCTTGGAACTAATAGTGCTCAAACTTCATCAAGCTTAATTAAAACCTTGGCGAAGTGGGTTTATGACCGGACTTGGAAAAAAGTTTATTGGCCTGATCGGATGTGCTTGTGGTACATTCCTGCATTTCAAAAAGCTAAAGAGATAATCTTAGACAATTCTTGTACACATTTGATAACTGTTTCTGATCCTTTTACGCCCCACTTAGTAGGGTTGAACCTTAAAAAGATTTTATCCTCCCTCCCTTGGGTTGTTGATATAAGCGATCCCTTCTCTTTTGCGAGTTATCGGCCTCTAAACAATCATTCATTATATAAAAATTTAAATTTTAATTTAGAGAAAAATATTTTTTTGAAAGCTAATGCTATTGCGGTGACAACAAAAGCAACTTTAGACAAGTATACCGAACTATTCCCTACAATGGCAGACAAGTTTTCTGTTATATCACAATTAGTTCCTGAACTTCCCAATCTTCCTATAGAAGATCCTGCTTTAGAGAAAGCGGATAAGATTAACTTAGTATTTGTCGGAACGCTTTATAGCCAGATAAGACGACCTGAATTTTTGCTAAGTTTGTTTCAACAACTTTTAAAAACTCCTCTTATGGAGAAGTTAGAGCTACACTTCTATGGCTCTATAGGAGATTGTAATAAGTATTTCCTTCCCTATCAACATCTAATAAATAAAAAAATATTTACACATGGAATAGTTAGTCGGGAACAAGCCTTTCAGGAAATGCTCAAAGCGGACATTCTTGTAAATATAAGCAATGACACTCCTTATGAACTTCCAAGTAAAGTCGTCGAGTATGCCAGTTTGGGTAAACCTGTATTAAATTTTGCCCAAAATGATAGGGATTGCTCAACTGCATTCTTCAAAATGTACACAGGCGCTTTATGCCTCATAGAAAATGAATGGACATCGGCATCGGCCCCCCAGATAGATAAACTGGTTGAATTTATCCAGCGTCCCCCCAGGTTAGAAAAGTCGCAATTGCAAGAGCTACTCTCCTGTTACCGTTTAGATGAAATTTCCAAAGCGTATGAAAATTTATTAATTAACGTAAATTCATGTTAAAATTAGTTTGTTAAGTTTTTTATTAGGTTTTAGCGAACAGTTCAAATCTGTTTGAACCAGCCAATCTTTTATAGTAGATATTAGCGTGGTTGGAGTTTACTAGGTTATGAGGTTAGCTGATGAAAGTAGCATTGATAGCGTTTTCTGTAGCGCAGGGAGCAGCCGCTCAATATATAGAAGAATTTGTCACAGCCTTGAGCAGTAGAGTCGAGGTGCATCTATTCGTACCCGAATACTACTCAGGAGGTACAGGTCGAGGCGTATTCCATCCCATTAATACAGGGACAAGAGGGCTTAATGCCCGTCTGCGTTTGTTAAATCCTTGGCAGGCATGGCGGCAATGGCGGAGGGTAAAGGAACTATCACCTGATGTGGTGCATATCCTTTTCGGAGAGGGCTATCCTTGGAGTGTACTATGGTCTTATTGGGCCAAGTTGGATAATATCCCTTTAGTAGCTACTATTCACGATCCCGAACCCCATCCTGGGCTTCTGCTAGAAACATTAAATACTTATGTTTGTCGGCTAACTATGTTGCAAGCCGCAAGAGTTCATATACACAGTAAGATTTTAGAGAAACTAATAATTCAACAAGGTGTAGAAGAAAAAAAAATTTCGGTCATCCCTCATGGCAGTTCAGCCCCTCGCTTCCTCCGTTACTATAAAGAATCAATTACTAAAGAGCCTCGTGTACTTTTTTTCGGGCGTCTTGTGGCTTACAAGGGCATAGAGGTGCTAGTGGATGCCGCTCCGCTACTTGAGGGCTTACAGGTAACTATTGCTGGGCCTGGAAAGCTTCCTACTGGGGTGCTTGAAAAAATTCACGCTCGCCCGGAAATTTTTGAACTCCACAACCGCTATATAACTGATTCTGAGGTAACCCAGCTTTTTCAGCGCTCAGCCGTATGTGTCATGCCTTATCACCAGGCATCGCAATCTTTTCTTCCCTTGATATCAGCCGCTTTAGGAGTGCCTGTCGTAGCTACAGCAGTGGGAAGTTTTGTGGAGGTTATACCCCAACTTAATGGTCTTTTAGTTCCTCCGGGAGATCCTTATGCTTTGGCAAAGGCTATGAAAACGGCAGTGGGCCTAACCCCTCATTATCCGAAAGAACTTGAATTTGACAATTTAATTGAAAAATTTTTGCTTTTGTACAAAGATATGCTACAAGATATTTAAGGTTAATATAGTGCGTGTCCAACAACATATCGCTTAAAATGTTAAATTACTTTCTCAAACCCCTACTCGTTAGATAAATATATATGAATCCAAACAAGTCACTTAAAGCTTTTATAGTTTATTCAGCAGACTTACTTTTCCTACCTTTCACTTTTCTTGTTGCTTTGATCAGTAAATTCCATGCTAGATTTGGTGCCGAGCGTTTACCCCTATCGTATAAAGTGTGGGACTCATTCGGGGTGGCTCCAGTAAGGTATCATTACTATCAACCTTTAGTTAAGGCAGACGAACTTCCTACTGAAATATGGGAACAGAAAGACCCTTTATTTGGAATTGATTTTAACCTTAAAGTTCAACTTTCTTTGCTTGAAAAATTTAATTACCAATCTGAGTTAGCCCAATTTCCTTTAAAGAAAAACAATGAAAAGTATCTATTTTATCACCACAATGGTTTTTTTGAACACTGTGATGCGGAAATATTTTACAGTGTACTTAGATATTTCAAGCCCGCAAAATTGATAGAAATTGGAGCCGGTTTCAGCACACTTTTAGCAAAAAGTGCTTTAGAAATAAATAATACGGAAGGTAAACGATGCGAGCATATATGTATAGAACCGTATGAAAATCAGTGGTTACAGGATATCGGTGTTGATAAAGTTATTAGAGAAAAAGTTGAAAACTTACCGTTAAAAACCTTTGAACTTCTAGAAGCAGGAGACATACTTTTTATAGATTCTTCCCATGTTATCAGAACTGGGGGAGATGTTTGTTATGAATATTTGAAAATTCTACCAAGCTTAAAGCCGGGGGTAATCATCCACATCCACGACATTTTTTTGCCCTCAGAGTATCCTAGGGAATGGTTAGTAAATAGAAGATTATATTGGAATGAGCAATACTTGTTGCAAGCATTTCTGGCTTTTAATAGTGAATTTGAAGTTTTGTTGGCTCTCAATTACCTTGGCCAAAACCATAGTCAAGAACTTTCAGAAAAATGTCCTATTTATGCTAAAATAGGAGGCATTCCGGGTTCTTTTTGGATACGCAGAAAGATTTAAAACCCCCACACTTGCTACGATATCCATCTTTTAGGAACCTACAGCCTAAATTATCAAGACTCTACATCAAAAAGCAAGTTTTTTTTAAAATCGGCAAAAGCATACATCTATAAATCAACTAGGATCATAAAATGAAAAATCTTATATCCCACTCCATAGTTGACCGACTCCGTGCAGAAAGCAATAAGTTACAGCAAGAATTTCACAGAGCGAAAAGTGATGTAAGCACTCGGTTTTTTGTAGTGGACAACCTATTGCCAGAGGAAATATCCCAGGCTATACATAGCGCCTTTCCCCCTTGCTCTGAAATGCGCCTCATGTCCAGCTTTAGAGAAAAAAAATATACTTCCAAATCCCTAAACAAATTCCCTCAAATTATAAGCGATGCAACTTTTGCCTTTCAAACTCCTGAAGTAATTGCCGAAATTGCCCATATTTGCGGTTTCAAAAATCTTATTGCCGATCCATACCTTTATGCCGGGGGAATCAGCGCTATGGCAAAAAACCACTATTTAAACCCTCACATCGACAACTCCCACGATGCCGAGCAGCAATTTTACAGGAGACTAAATCTACTCTATTACGTTACTCCGGGGTGGCAAGCAGATTTCGGGGGCAACTTGGAAGTGTGGGATGCAAAAGTGCTTAAACCCCTAGAAATTCCCAGCCTATTCAACCGGCTAGTGGTGATGGAAACGCACCGCCACTCTTACCATTCAGTTAACCGAGTCCGCGTTGAAGGTGTTCGTTGCTGTGTATCTAACTATTATTTCCAAAAAGAATCCCTGGAGGAAAAAGATTACTTTCACGTCACATCCTATGTAGCGCGTCCCGAACAACCCTTCAGACGGCTCGTATCAAAAGTCGATAATTCCCTTAGAACTTTGCTGCGACAAATTCTTCCAAAAGGAGTCGGAAAAAAAGACCTTTATCAAGGCTCTAAATCAGAAATTAACAAATATTGAGGAAACAATGAAAATTCTGATTGTGTCCCAATATTTTCCACCAGAACCTTTTCGGGTTGGGGATTTGGCAGTGGCGTTGCAAGAACGCGGTTGTCAAGTAACCGTGCTTACAGGTTTTCCTAACTACCCCAAGGGAGAAATCTATGACGGCTACCAGCTTCAACCATTTAAGCGAGAGGACTATCAGGGAGTATCAGTCCTTAGAGTCCCTCTTTACCCAGATACGAGCTATTCCAAGCTAAAGCGCATTTCAAACTACCTCTCCTACGCCGCTTCAGCATCACTTCTTGGCCCCCTTTTAATTCATCCAAGCAAGTATGACCGCATCATAACCTTTCAACTCTCACCTGTCACCATCGGGTTGCCCTCGATTGCCATCAAAGCAGCCCACTTCAGCAAAGCACCCATCTATTTTTGGATTCAGGATATCTGGCCGGAAAGTCTCCAAGCCGCCGGCTTGGTCGAGAAAGGGCTTGCTATCCAATTAACTCGCAACCTCGTGAATTTTCTCTACCACAGGTCAGAAAAAATACTCGTCCAATCCACCGGCTTTATTCCAAAAATCTTAGAATACGGCATCCCTGCCGAAAAAATAGAGTTTTTGCCTAATTGGGCCGAAGACTTGTACGAGCCGGTAGATCGAGATTTGGAACTTGCTAAACGAGAGAGAATGGCCGGTTATTTTAACGTCGTATTTGCTGGTAATGTAGGCACTGCTCAAAGTTTGGAGACAGTAGTTAAAACCGCCCAAATGCTTGCAGATTACCCCGGCATACAATTTGTAATTTTAGGAGACGGAGCAAATCTGGAAAAATTAAAGACGGAAGCGGAGGGACTAACCAATATTTGCTTCAAAGGCCGCCGTCCGGTAGAAACAATGCCCCAGTATTTCGCTCTCGCAGATGCTCTGCTGGTGCAACTGAAGCGCGACCCCTTGTTTGCAATTACCATTCCTTCTAAAATTCAATCCTACCTCGCCTGTGCTCGTCCAGTTATAGCCGGACTCGAAGGTAGTGGAGCCAAAGTCATAGAAGATGCTCAAGCCGGTGTCGTCTGTGAACCCGAAAACCCAGCCAGCTTGCGCGATGCCGTGCTAAATTTATACAAAATGCCACTCGAACAGCGACAAAAATTAGGAGAAAACGCCAGACAATACTATGATTCTTACTTTTCCCGCTCTCGCGTGATTGACCGCCTGATAGAAATAATGAAGGGAGGTTCCAACAATGACTAAAAACTCCCAGATACGCGTCCTCATCTTGGGTGGAGATGGTATGCTGGGCCATCAGCTTTGGAAGCACTTTAGCCGGCAGCCTGACCGCTTCGACACTCGCGTAACCTTGAGACGAGATTTTCAAGACTATCAGAATTATCAGCTATTTGACCCTAAGTGCAGTTACACTGGGCTAGACGTGCGTAACTTCGAGCGCATAGTAGAGGTCTTTGCTGATTTCCAACCCAATACCGTAATTAATGCTGTAGGAATTGTCAAACAACGCCCCACCGCTAAGGACAGCATCATCAGCATCGAAATCAACGCTTTGCTGCCTCACAGACTGGCTCTCCTATGTCAGGCCGCCGGAGCCCGTCTTATTCATCCCAGTACAGACTGTGTTTTTAGTGGGAAAAAAGGCAATTACACAGAACAAGATGCCCCAGATCCTATAGATTTGTACGGTCGCAGCAAGCTAATGGGCGAAGTAAACCAGCCTCAAGCCCTGACTTTACGCACTTCGATTGTAGGATTAGAGCTTGAGCGCAAAACTGGTTTAATGGAGTGGTTTTTGAATGCCCCATCACCAGTTAAAGGCTTTCAAAACGCAATGTATAACGGCTTAACCACTATCGAAGTGAGCCGCTTAATCGAACGGCTTATTACGGAATTTCCCCAACTGCATGGCTTGTATCAGGTAGCCAGCGAACCCATATCAAAATACGATCTTTTGTGTTTGCTAAAGGAAAAATTCGGATTGGCTACCGAAATCATTCCCGATACCGCGCTAAAAATAGATCGGACGCTCGACTCATCCCGGTTCAGAAAAGTAACCAGTTATATTTCCCCCAGTTGGTCATCTATGATCGAAGTAATGGCAGAAGAGGCAAAGGAAGGAAGAAAATATGGATCTTGAAGGTAAGCGAGTTCTAGTGACAGGTGGCACCGGCTCTCTTGGAAAAGCCCTGGTGCGCCGCTTGCTAAAGGGTGAGATGGGCCGGCCCAAAAGAGTGACAGTCTTTTCCCGCGATGAAGGAAAGCACCACCAGATGAAAGTTGACTGGAAGCAGATCCAAGTCGCCACTGATGATATCTTCTACCGCAACTTTGAGGAACTGCTGGAGTTCCGTGTTGGAGACGTGCGTGATTACCACTCGGTTCTCACAGCAGTGCGTAAAGCGGAGGTAGTGTTTCATGCAGCTGCACTCAAGCAAGTCCCATCCTGCGAATACTTTCCTGCTGAGGCAGTCCGAACAAACGTAGAAGGTGCAATTAATTTAGTTCGTGCTGTGCGGGAGAATGATACTCCAGTCGAGCTAGTGGTGGGCATTTCAACAGATAAAGCTTGCAAACCCGTCAATGTTATGGGGATGACCAAATCACTTCAGGAACGGATTTTACTGGAGGCAAATCTCGGACAAGACAATATAACTTTTACTTGTGTTCGCTACGGAAACGTTATTAGCTCTCGTGGCTCGGTCGTCCCCCTGTTCAAGCATCAAATTCAACACGGTGGCCCGGTGACCATCACCTCTGGCGAAATGACACGCTTTTTGATTACGCTTGACCAAGCAGTTGATACAGTCTTTGATTGTGTACGTTTTGGCAAACCAGGTGAAACCTTCGTTCCGCGTTTGCCCTCTACCAAAATTAGCGACTTAGTAGAGGTTCTTATCAATGGTAGGGAGATTCCTGTAGTCGAAATTGGGGTTCGCCCTGGTGAGAAACTACACGAAATTATGATCTCTGAAGAAGAAATGGTTCGCACAACTGAGAGGGGGAAGTATTATGTTATTGGCTCCGTGTTGCCTGAAATTAGCGGTGTTTACACAAATACTCCTCCGTTGGAGGCCGAGTATTCTTCGCAGGGTATAACCCTTGAGAGTGCAGGACTCTATGATCTGCTCAAACAAGCTGGGGAATTAGAGTTCGAGCGCCTGATTGTTAGTTCGCACCATTAGGAGATTCTGTGAAAGTCTTAACCATCCTCGGCACAAGACCCGAAATTATCCGTTTAAGCTTGATTATTGGCAAACTTGACAGACTAAGTGAACACACTTTGCTGCACACAGGTCAAAATTACACCCCGGAACTTGACTCAATTTTCTTTGAGCGCTTGAAGATTCGGGAGCCTGATATTCGGCTCGACACCCGCTCGGAGACTGCCTTTGGCCAAATTGCCAAGATTTTAGAGGCAGCCGAGCGTGTGATATCTGAGGTGCAGCCGGACGCTTGCCTGATTCTAGGAGATACTAACAGCGGTCTTTCGGCGATTGTGGCCGCCAGAATGGGGGTGCCAGTATTTCACATGGAGGCAGGGAACCGCTGCTTCGATCTTCGCGTACCAGAGGAGCGTAACCGCAAGATAATAGACCACGTTAGCACTTTGCTAATGCCCTATGTGGAAAACAGCAAAGTTAATCTGCTTAACGAGGGCATTAGCAAAGAAGCTATCTTTGTAACAGGAAATCCTATTTTTGAGGTAATCCAGAACTATCAAGGATCTATAGAGGCTTCTGATATACTTGAGCGACTAGGATTGGAAAAACAAAAATTTTTTCTAGTAACTGCTCACCGCGCTGAAAATGTCGATGTTCCCTCTCGATTGGCTGGCATTGTCGAGGCTTTAAATACACTTGCTAGTCTTTATCAGTATCCCATAATCTGGAGTTTTCACCCGCGGACACAATCAAAAATGGATGCGTTGGGATTAGAGGTGCATCCCCTAGTTCGGCGACTCCCCCCCTTCGATTTTTTTGAGTTTATCAAGCTGGAGCAGCAAGCATTCTGCGTTATCACTGATAGCGGTACTGTTCAGGAGGAAGCCTGCATTTTTGGCATACCCTCTATTACAATAAGAGATACGACCGAGCGACCAGAGACAGTAGAATGCGGGAGCAACATACTAACAGGCTGTATTCCAAATTACATCATTGAAGGGGTAAAATTAGCCACGGAAACCCGCTTTTCTTGGCGGGTTCCTGACGGATACTTGGACGCTAATGTTTCAGATAAGGTGTTGCGGCTTATACTTAGTAACACTTAGCATAAAAAACAGTAGAGTAAGGAAATGTTATGACGTATTTTTTCGCTGGTGGTACTTCCAAGACTGGCGTAGCTGTTCTAAATCGTCTAGTGCCTCATCTGGGCGCGGAAAATATATGTTGCTTGGCTAGGCCTACATCTAAGATAGAGCCTCTACAAGCTATGGGAGTTCACATTCATAAGGGTGATGTCACTGATCCAGATTCTTACAAAAGCTGTCTAGGTCCTGATGTCATCTATATAGATATGACTCATCCCAAGCATTATCATATTTCGCTTGAAACGATTGTGAATGCAAGAGTAAAAAGGGGTTATTTCGTTACAACAACTGGGATTTTCTCCCAATACAACAGTTCTTCAGATATCTATAAAATTAATGAGGCAAAAATCAAGGAAAGTGGCATTATTTATACTCTACTACGCCCAACCATGATTTACGGATCTCCAGAAGATAAAAATATGAATAAGCTAATTAATTTTTTAAATCGATATCCTGTTTTTCCTCTATTTGGAAACGGCGCAAGTTTAATGCAGCCAGTTTTTGTTGATGATTTAGCTGATGGAATTGTAGCAGCTATTGTTAAACGAAATACGGAGCAACAAGAATATAACCTTGCTGGGCCAGAACCAATTAGTTTCCGTGAAGTAGTAGAAACTATTATTAAAAAATTAAACCGCAAAGTTGTAAAAATCAATATAAGTATTCCTTTGGGAATTACGTTAGCTCACTTTGCTAAAGTAATTCCGGGCTTTCCGATCACAGAGGAGCAAATTATGCGGTTACAAGAAGATAAAGTTTTTGATATTTCTAAAGCTCAAGTAGAACTAGGCTATTCTCCAAGAAGTTTTGATGAAGGTATTACCGCTGAAATTAAAGCAATGGCGTTAGGGCAATCTCTGCGATAGAAAAAAATGGCCTATTTACACTCTTTCATCAATCTGCTTGTTTTTTACTCCATTAAAAGCACTTATCCCCAACAACCATCATTTGACGAATAATAAACCATTGAAAGTGCTTATTAATCACAAGGATTAATTTTCGCCGATACTTAATACAATTAAGCCCCTGGGTGGGCTATCCACATCAAGGAGTTAAACCAATGAGGATAAAAAGTTTCAAAAAGCGAGTAATTAGTCAGAGATATAAACATTTTATGCTAAGTTTTTGATAGAAAGGAAAATTACATAGATGATGATTTATTATAATCGCAGATAAAAACGGAAAATGAAAAAAAAATTTTATGCAAGACTAAGAAAATACATCTCACTGCTTTTCGGTATTGCAGTCTTATTAATTCTATTCACATCAAGGGCTAGTGTTGCTCCTCAAACTATTCAGCGGCACAAAGAGTTCATTCCTTTGGGAGTGTACTGGCACGAAGGGGCTACTTTCAAGGAATACCCCACTACTCAAAGATGGGAAAAAATCGACCAGGCTTTGGATGATTTGGCTCTACACAATGTCAATGCGATTTGGTCAACACATCTGTTTGCCGATGAAGCAGCCGAATTAGCCCGACGAGCGGCTAAACGAAACATTTATCTGGTGGCATCTTTAAAAGAGCTTGAAGGCACTAATGCCGAAATTCGCCGAGGAGATCATTCAAAAATCATTACTAAGACACTTAAAGCTTGGGGCGATGCCCCGTCTCCCATCGCTTGGGGGCTAGGCGATGAACCGTTGACAGAATATATGAAGGAAATCGCAGTTTACATACAGGCTTGGAGAAGGCAAGTTCCAAAAGAACCCCTAACTACTGTGGTGATGCCGTCGGATGTGTTCTCAGCAGGTGAGGCCGGTTTCGATATCTTATGCTCGGATGCTTATCCGTTTTTCGGGAACGGCTATTCCTATGGGGATGGGGTATCTCCTTGGGGAGGCTGGCTAATGATTTCGCGTAACGTTGTCAACCAAAGGTCTCGTCCTTGGATGATGCCCCAGGCTTTTCAGGGAGCCGAGGGGCCTTACGAATTTGACTCTCAAGGCAACCTGGTTTACTTACCTGGTAGTGTTGCATTTTGGAAGATGCCAACACCAGCGCAAATCAAGTGGCAGGCTTGGTCGGCCCTGGCTACAGGAGCCAAAGGTCTTTTTTACTTTAATTATCGGTGGCCGATTCAAAGTAACCCCCAGGCTGCTATGTCTGCGAACCAAAACTTTAGGTTTAGCCAAGAAACAAACTCCTCTTCTCCTCTAGGATTGATTTATCTGGATGGCCGCCCCACGCCCCAATACGAGGTTATGGGAGAAACTTTTGCAAAAATTCATTCACTCTCCTCCATACTCGCTCCCCTCAAACCTACCGATGCTACCGAAGCTTGGGTAACAGAACCAGCAGATAACGGCTCAATTGCTAGAGTATTGGTAAATAACCAAACAAACAAGCGCTACTTGATAGTTGTTGCAAGTTATCAAAATAATCAAAACCAAACGATCAAAATCACCCTAGGGCCACATATTACCTCGCTGAAAACCTTACGCGACGAGAAAAAGCTCGAACTTAAGGTGGTCGCTCCGTTCCGGCAAGCCACAGTTACCTTGCCACCTGGAGAAGCAGAGATTTTTGAATGTGAAGTCGATCTGGACAATCTTCCAGTGGTTTACAGCGACGATTTCACTACTGACAAGTTCATCAAGGATTCTGTCAATGGAACTAACAATGGAGTCGAGCGATTTGTAAGCAAGTACGGAAATTGGCTGGCAGCTAAAGACGGCGATCAGAAAACTACAGAATCTTTCTTAAACTATGATATCGACTCTCTTGTTGGAAGGTTGCCGCCTGGGGGTATTCGCACATTGGTCTACACCGGCTATATTAATCCACCAGAAAAGCACGGGGTATTTTGGTCAGCCTCCGAAGCTGAGGAGTACAACCCCTTGAGCACTAACGAATTCAACCAGGGTATCATCTTCACGACCAGATATTTAAAGGTAAAGCTGTCCCAGGTAGCATGGGGTAAGCATAACAGGCAGGGATATTTGATGGGGATAACGTTTTCACAGTGGAACAGAGCAGCAAAAGATCAATAAATAACTTCCCACATTCAAAACCGCCTAAACTGGCAACCACCTTTTACCATAGATCAGGGTCTTTTCCAAACCTTGCGATCTCAATGGCACTCATAATCCTTTCATCCCTCAGTTTCCTCGTTAGCCTCGCTACAGTCGCCCTCATCAAAAAACGGTTTAGCCAACAACTTCTCGACATCCCCAACGAACGCAGTTCCCATACCCAACCCACCCCACGCGGCGGCGGCTTGGGCTTTATCATCGCCTTTGCCATCACCAGCCTAACCGTCTACCTCCTCCCCGCCTACTTCGCTCAGTCTCTCAACCACCAACCGGCCACCCCCAATCCTACCTTCCTCTGGCTGATGCTTACCCCTTTAACCATCATTGGCATCATCGATGACAAACAAGGACTACCCGCCGGCCTGCGATATGTAATTCAACTATCCTCTGCCGCCATTGCCGTCGCCTGTTTTGGCCCTTTCCCCCAACCTTGGCTGGCTCAATTCGGCACCGTCGGCTCCATCGCAGCCTTCACCCTCACCGTCATTGGCATGACAGCCATGATCAATTTTTATAATTTTATGGACGGCCTCGACGGTATCGTAGCCGGTAGCACCGCAGTCCAGCTTGGCTTCCTGGCCATCTACCTCAACCAACCCCTCCTCTGGCTCCTGGTTGCCGCGCTTTTGGGCTTCCTCTATTGGAACTGGTCTCCGGCCAAAATCTTTATGGGAGATGCCGGCAGTACAGTCTTAGGCGCAACCGTTGCTTGTTCGCTTCTCAACAACCATAACAATACCGTTCAAGCTTGGTCAGCCTTGGCCATTACCCTTCCCTTACTGGGCGATGCTATTTACACTCTCATTCGCCGGCTTATGAAACGCGAAAATATTTTTAAACCTCACCGCACTCATTTGTATCAAAGGCTACAGCAAGCAGGGTGGAGCCATGCACAAGTTGCCAGCAGCTATATCACAATGACATTGTTAATCGCCGGTGGCCTAGCTTTATTTGACTGGAGCGCCGCTTGGATCGCTTTAGCAGCAGTGGCCGGTGCAATTATAATCAGTGAAATTTATTTAAAGCATTTTCATTCGTCGTGATTCTCATTAATCAACCCAAATCATTATTTACAGCGATTTTTCTGTTAAAACCCCCCAACCAGAAATACATACCTTATAATCTACGCAGCTTGTAAACTTATGTTTCAAAAATAGCTATATGCAGCCTTTTAGATACCATTTCCGCACAAATGTGGGAACTTGGCTCACGACATCAGACTCTTGATTGAAGTGACAAATTTTCTGCAAAGAGCAGCGATAACTACAACCCGTCGCATCCACAGCCCCCATCAACGCCGCCATGCTCAACCAACAAATATTGCTCAAAAACCTCGCTGATGCCATTCAGAGAGCCGCAGCCTCCCTATCAAGGCGACAAAAACACAGCCTCCTGATTGCCATAGACATCTTACTTTTCTTAGGCGCAATTTATGGAGCCTTTGCCCTGCGCTTCAGCCCCCTTAACCCCTTAGATAAAATTCTTCCCTACACCGGCCTGATTGCTCTACTCATTTTTATTAAAATAATAAGTTTTATAACAATGGGCATCTACCGGCCCGTTTTACGCTACACCGGCCTAGAATTCTTCTTTAGCGCCACCAAAGCCGTTTTACTAAGTTCCGGTACCTTCGTTCTACTCGCCTACTTACTCGAATTCTTACAGCTACCTCGCTCTGTACTCCTCAACGACGCTTTGCTCACCTTGGTACTCGTAGTTGGTGTCCGCTACTCAATGCGCTGGCTCGTTTGCCAACTCGTCTACAGAGCCGGCCAAAACAAACCCCCCCAAAGAGTCATCATTTACGGAGCAGGAGCCGGTGGTACTCAATTAGCCCGCGCCTTAGCCTATCAAAGCACCTACAATCTCCTTGGATTTGTCGATGATGACCCCTCCCTGCAAAACCAAATCATCCAAGGCTTGACCGTTTACTCACCCTCCTACTTACCCAGGCTAGTAACTCAAAAAAAACTAGACACAATTTTACTCGCCATGCCCTCAGTAGAGCGCTCAGTAAAACGTGAAATTATTGAACAATTGCAAACCCTATCAGTGCCGGTTAAAACCGTACCCAGTATAGGCGAAATCCTAGCTGGCAAAGTATCAATTAGTGAAATTCGAGATGTAGATATTGCCGACTTACTAGGCAGAGAAGAAGTTGCCCCAGACCCCGAATTATTGCAAATGAACATCACCGGTAAATCCGTATTAGTCACCGGTGCCGGCGGATCAATAGGGTCAGAACTATGCAGACAAATTGCACAACAAAACCCCAAATGTTTAGTGTTATATGAAATGAGCGAATTCGCTCTTTATAACATCGAAATTGAACTAGCCGAAACCTACCCCAACCTGAACCAGATCCCTTGTTTAGGCTCTGTTACCGACAGAAACCGCCTAAGCTCAATTCTGTATAAGTATGAAGTCGAGACCGTTTACCACGCAGCCGCCTACAAACACGTCCCCCTCGTCGAAGCAAACCCTGCTCAAGGCATTGTCAATAACGTAGAAGGAACTCTCACCGCAGCCCGTTGTGCAGTAGACTGCGGAGTCAAACACTTTGTTTTAATTTCTACCGATAAAGCCGTTCGCCCCACAAACGTCATGGGAGCAACCAAACGAGTCGCAGAGTTGATTTTGCAAGCCTTAGCCGTTCAGCCAGAAATGACCACAAACTTTAGCATGGTTCGATTTGGCAATGTTTTAGATAGTAGCGGTTCAGTTGTACCCCGCTTTCGCAAACAAATCGCCGCTGGTGAACCCCTAACCCTCACCCATCCCGATATCACTCGTTACTTTATGTCAATACCCGAAGCTGCTCGTTTGGTAATTCAGGCAGGTGCTTTAGGCAAAAAAGGAGAAATTTTTCTTCTTGACATGGGTGAACCAGTCCGCATTTACGACCTTGCACTGCAAATGATCCGCCTCTCCGGCTTAGTCCCCGGACAAGATATTGAAATTAAAATTACAGGACTCAGACCCGGAGAAAAACTTTATGAAGAATTACTCATAGATGGCGATAATATCACCCCCACCCGACATCCCAAAATTTTTAGCGCCAGGGAACCAAAAATCCCTTGGGAAGTTCTACACGCACGCCTGGAACTCCTACAGACAGCCGCTCGGCGTAACAACCGAGCCGAAATTATCACCCAATTGCAGCACCTCGTTGCTGAGTATAAACCAGCCAATGCAGCAGTCGCGGCGAAGGCCCCAGCACGGAGTACCGCGACTTCTATGGAGTGCGCTGGTGCCGGTGTGGGTGGATATGGGGAGTGGCCAAACAAGAGCAGCATACATAGCAGTGCGAACTTAGGTCATTAGTCATTAGGCATTGGTCAAGAAAAAACCAATGACACTCTTACAAGGGACAAAGGACAATATTGAGGCTTTTTTCCTGCTAAGGTAAGCTTGAACTTACGAAAATCCTTATGGTTCGTGCAGGTTTTAGGGAACATAAATTCATGGGCTTGTTTGGAAAACACGAAGAGAGTGTGAATAAACTATTTTTTAATCAATCTCTGACCGGTTTAACAGCTTTTGCTGTCGCGCTGCTCGGCTCTTCATCTCCTGTGGTGTCAGCCGCCATTCCTGTAGGGGGTGGTTCTTCGATGATGTTGGTTGGTGGCGGGGATCTGGATAAAACAGCCCCTAGTAACTTTGGTCAAAGTCAGAAAATCGCTCAAATTGGCCAACGCGGAGAACTTTATATACTTGGTCCAGGCGACCGGGTTCAAGTTGATATTTTTAATGTCCCAGAATATAGCGGTGGCAATGGTCAGCACCGTGTTTTGGCGGATGGGACGCTCAATTTACCCCTGTTACCAGGGCCTATTTTTGTTCAAGGTTTGACTTTACAGCAAGCGGCAAGACAAATATCTGAACAATACCGGCCATTTTTAACCAATCCCATTGTTACCCTGAGCTTGCTCGAACCGAGACCGATTAATATTGCTGTGGCTGGAGAAGTGAACCGGCCTGGATCTTATAGTTTAACTCCTGTTGGACTGGGTAATACTGGTGGCGGCGGGGCAATTCAAGTGCCAACTTTGACGCGAGCCCTTCAAGCTGCTGGTGGGGTCACACAGTCGGCTGATATCCGTAATGTCCAAATCCGCTCCGCAACTGGAGCCGGTGGCTCTTTTGACCTTTCGAGATTGTCTCAGCAAGCGGCTCTTGGTGAAGATATTCCCGTGCGAGATGGAGATAGTATTTTTGTGCCGCCTTTAACGTCGCTCACTCCTCAGCAAGCTTCTCAACTCGCTATTACAAGTTTTTCAGGCGACCAGACTCGGCCCGTGAATATTACGGTGGTGGGTGAGGTAAACCGGCCTGGGCCTTATATTGTGACTCGTGTGGATCAAACGGGTGGGGTTTTAACAGTCAGCCGTGCCATCCAAACAGCAGGGGGTTTAACGGGGGCAGCCGATGTCCAAAATGTGAAGGTACAGCGTTTGACTCAAACCGGCATCGCCCAAACCATTAATCTGAATCTTTTGGGCTTAGTTCGAGGGACAGACTTGAGTCAAGATGTGGTACTCGCCCCGGGGGATACGATTGTTGTGCCAACGGTGGCGCGTCTGGACTTGGATCAGGCAGCGGAAATTGCCAACACAAGCCTGGCCGGCGACCCAACTCGACCTCTGAATATTGCGATTACGGGTGAGGTCAACCGTCCGGGGTCTTATACTGTTCAGCGCATAGATGATAAAGGCGGACAATTGGGATTAATAACGGTGACTCGTGCTTTGCAAACCGCCGGCGGTATTACCCAGTCGGCAGATATCCGCCGCATTCAAGTACGCCGGCCAACCCGACAAAACACAGAGCAAGTGATTAATGTGGATTTGTGGCAACTTTTACAGGCTGGCGACCTGAAGCAAGATATTATTTTGGGCCAAAACGATACAATTGTAGTGCCTACGTCTACGAATGTTAATACCGCAGAACTTGCTCAACTGGCTGTTACGAGTTTTGCCGGTGACTCAACTCGGCCTTTAAATATTGCCATTACGGGTGAGGTCAACCGGCCGGGTTCTTATACCATGCAGCGGTTGGATGATGAAGGCGGACAGCTTGGGGTGGTAACGGTGACTCGCGCTTTGCAAACTGCTGGGGGGATTACTCAAACTGCTGATATCCGCCGTATTCAGGTACGCAGGCCAACAAGAGAAGGTACTGAGCAAATTATTGATGTTAATCTCTGGCAGTTATTGCAAGCGGGGGATCTTAATCAAGATGTGATTTTGGATCAAAATGACACAATTGTGGTGCCGACGGCTGAGATTGTCGATTTAACCGAAACAGCCCAAATTGGAGCGGCTAATTTTTCTCCAGCTATCATTAGAGTCAATGTGGTGGGAGAGGTTACTAAACCTGGTGTTGTGGAAGTACCACCTAACACATCTCTAAACCAGGCGCTTTTGGCTGCGGGAGGACTAAACCAACTGAGAGCCAAAACGCAAGAAGTAGAATTGATTCGTCTCAACCCCAATGGGACGATTTCTCGCAGGACTCTTGAGCTTGATTTTTCGCAAGAATTAAATGAAAATAACAACCCTTCCTTACGTCCCAATGATGTGATAGTAGTAGGCCGGTCGCGTATTGCTGCCTTATCAGATACGCTTTCAACTGTCTTTAGTCCCGTCACAAATATACTTGGCGTTTTCCGCGTTTTGCAGCTATTCGGGTTTTAGAAGGGTATGTCTGAGGAGCGGGTATAAATATTTATTTCAAATAAGAACTAGCAAACAATACAAGGGGGTCAAATGGAAACTGCACAAAATTATCCGAACATACCACAGGCTAGAAATATCCAGCCTCAATATCAGCATGAGGTCATAACTGAGGCTCAAGAATCTGAAGATGATGGTTTGAATCTCGGTTCTATATTAGGTACTATCCGCCGTCGAGCTATTGTCGTGGGGCTAATCACAACAGCAGCAACAGGAGCAGTGTTAGCCTGGACTTTAAGTGAGACACCGAAATATCAAGGCTCATTTCAACTTTTAGTGGAGCCGGTGGCGAGTCAAAACAAGATGCCGGCCAATTTACCTGCGGGCGCTGAATTATTGGGGATGGGCCGAGCCGGAAGTTTGGATTACGAGAGCCAATTGGCGGTTATGCAAAGCCCAAAAGTGATGGAGCCGATTATTCAGCAGTTAAAATCCAAATATGCTGAAATTGATTATAAAAAACTTTTAGGGGGGCCAGGTCAAAAAGGCTTTTTAGCGATAGAGCGGATCAGAAAAACTAAGGTTATTACAGTTAGCTATATCGACAAAGATCCTCAAAAAATTATGTTTGTCTTGGAGAAATTGTCTCAAGGCTACCTGAACTATAGCCGTGACGACCGCAAGACAGACAGTCGCCAAGGAATTCAGTTTATTGATGAGCAACTTCCGCAAATGCGTCAGCGGGTTGATGGTTTACAAGCTCAACTACAACAATTTCGGCAACAGTATAATTTGATTGATCCTCAAGTTCAAGGTCAACAATTAGCCAAACAAATGGTTGACCTTGATAGTCAGAGGTTAGAGATAAGAACTGCCATTGTTCAACAGCAATTGCTTGCGGAAAACTTGCAAAAACGCCTCAGCGGTCAAACGGCAGATACAGCTTTGGTTTCTTCAGCACTCACTCAAGCTCCACGCTACCAACAGCTTCTCAATCAACTCAAAGATATCCGCACGAAAATTGAATTGGAAAAAAGGCGGTTTACTGTCAACAGCCCTCAAATTCAAGATATGTTGAATCAGGAGGCCCTGTTAGAACCTTTAATACGTCAAGAAGCGGAAAAGGTTTTAGGGCAAAGCTTGCAACAAGTGCCTATACAACAACTCGAAAGTGTGCCTTTTCAAGATTCTATCCGTCTAGGTTTAGCTCAACAGTTGGTGGATAGCTCTAATCAAATTGAGGTTTTAAAAGTTCGCTCTCAAGCTATTGATGGGGCGCTGAAGCGGCTCAGTGAAGAGGTGAAACAATTCCCCGTAGTCATTCGTCAATTTACTGACTTACAGCGAGAATTGGGTGTTGCTACTAATACTCTCAACCAACTTTTAGCTCAGCGAGAAAGTTTGCGGGTGGATGCGGCAAAGCAAGATGTGCCTTGGGAGATGATTTCAGAGCCAAAAATTCCCAAAGATAAGGATGGGAAATTAGTTGTTGCATCTCCTAATTTGCCAAAGCGTTTAGCTGTAGGAATCTTTGGTGGTTTGCTTTTGGGTGTAGCTACCGCCTTCTTACTTGACCGGCTTAATAATGTTTTCCACCGGCCTGAAGATATTAAAAACGCCACCAAATTACCAATTCTGGGACTCATTCCTCTGAGTGACCAAGCGAAGCTAATTCCCTCACAAACAGTACCAGTCGATAAGACGCCTTTTGCCTTATCCACCTACACCAGCGCTTCGCCTTTTATGGAAGCGTTTCGCTCTCTAAATGCTAATCTTCGGTTATTAAGTGCCGGGAATTCAATTCACT
This sequence comes from Ancylothrix sp. D3o, assembly GCF_025370775.1. Lineage (NCBI taxonomy): Bacteria > Bacillati > Cyanobacteriota > Cyanophyceae > Oscillatoriales > Microcoleaceae > Ancylothrix > Ancylothrix sp. D3o. Next base: position 44,271 of record NZ_JAMXEX010000004.1, read on the forward strand.
CTTTAGTTATTAGCTCATCGGCACCAGGCGATGGTAAATCTACAGTGGCAACTAATTTGGCCCAGGCTGCCGCTGCAATGGGACAGCGAGTTTTATTGGTGGATGCAGACCTCCGCTGGCCTCAAATTGAGGCAAAACTTGGCTTACCGGCTTCTGCCGGCTTGACCGATTTGTTGGCCACAGATTTAACATCAGAAAGCGTTATCCAAAAGTCGCCGGCTGAAGAAAACTTATTTGTAATTACTGCCGGTTCCCATACCACTGACCCCCTGCGACTGCTGTCTTCTAAAAAAATGCTTAGTTTAATGTCGCAGTGGCGGACAGCTTATGATCTAGTTATTTACGATACCCCTCCTTTGTTGGGTTTGGCAGATAGCAGTCTTTTAGCCGGCTACACTGATGGGATCTTATTGGTTGTGGGAATCTCTCATACCGATCAATCCGAATTAAAACAGGCTTTACAAGGATTGCAAATTGCCGGTACTCCAGTTTTAGGAATTGTTGCCAACCAGGTAAAAGAAACGGTCAGTGTTTATAACAACCAGAGGTATATTTCACCTACTCCCCGAACGCAGAAGGAAGAAATAAGTAGTGCCTTGTAATTTTAAGGGATACCGAAACTAAATTGTAAAACAAAGCCATCAAGCGAAAATTTTATTTTCCGATGATGGCTTTTTTACTATCCCTTAATTTTTAACCGGCTTTGTTCTTTATTCGCTGGCATCAGTTGTGGCAGTTTGATTTCCTGATGATGCACTAAACCCAGCTTTCACCATACTAGACAAGCTAAATTGCACCACCGTCACTTCACCCGGACGGTTAGCCAAAACTTGCGGACTGCTGCTATCAATGATGGCATTGTAACTTCCCAAAGCTGCTAACAATTTCGTAGCATCAACGCCGGACACTTCGCCACCATCATCCGTTAAAACCAATCCTTGCAAGCTTTTTGCTAAATTTTGAGCCAAAGCGCCGTTAATGCCGGCCCGCGTACAAGAACTGACAAATCGGCCATTATTTGCCTCATTTTTGGCAATCAAAATGTTGAGAACAACTTGCTTAGACTCAAACGAAACTATGCGACCTTGAACCGTCAAGGAGCCGGGCGCTCTTAACTGTGCGACCACCGATCTTGCTGCAAGGCGAATTGCATTTTGGATGACAATATTGGCAAAAGAAAAGGGCCCACCAATGTAACTGGCAATAAATATTACACCGGCTCCATTATTGTTATTATTGCCGACCGATGTACCTGAATTATTATTAGCAACCGGCAGCGGCTTGATTTGCCCTGGCTTATCATCTGGTTTACCTGCAATATCACCCGTTGTCACAATGGGGCCGGTAGCATCCGATAAATTCCCCGCAATATCTCCAGTAGTAATAATTGCACCAGTCCCATCCGACATATTACCGCCCGAACCGTTCCCTTGACCCTGACCAGGTTTGCCGGCCACATCGCCACCAGGCTTTGTTCCACCCCCCGGAGTTGTGGGGGTTTCACCACCAGCGTTATCAGTTGGAGGAGTCACGCCACCGCCAGGGTTTGACGGCACATTAATTGCTACTTGCGTAGGATTAACACCCAACTGAATTAAAAGCGCTTGTAAAGCTAAAAATTCCACCGAAGGATTAGTTAAAAATGCCACACTCGAATTCGCTACCACTTGCTGATAAGTCGTCATCACCAAACTTAGCTGAGTGTAGTTAATACTTCCATCCGCTTGAATCAAACCTTGAAAACCTTGGGCTAAAGATTGAGCTAAATCAGCCCGAATACCAATTGCAACAAAAGTATTCACGGCTGTACTAATATCAACCCGACCTAAAATTAGATTTAACAAAACTGCTTGAAACTGGCTATTGACCGTTACACCGCCGGCTGTAAAGCTGCCCCCACTCAAACTTCTAATCAGCGTAATCAAAGTCGGATTTGTATTAACATCCGGCGCAATAAAGGCAAAATCTAACTGATTTTGAGTAAGCTGACTTAAAATGGCTTGCAGCGCTAAAAATTCGGGGTTAGGATTCAAAAAAAACTCGATATTTGCCGAAGCTATAATAGATCGGTAAGCAAGAACTACCTGAGCGAGTTGGGCTTGATTAATAGTGCCATCGAGTTGAATTAAACCTTGCAAACGCTGAGCTAAAAGTAAAGCCTGTTGCTGTTCAATTCCAGCCCTGAGCAAAATTTGGACAACCGAACTAATATCAGCATCGCCAACCAAAAGAGCGGCAAAACTTTGCTGAATTTCACGAGAAATGGCTGTTCCCCGAATATTAATTAACGTTGTTGTCACTAGCCTGACAATAACTTGGTTAAGTGAGCCGGTGTAATCTGATCCATTGCCGGTGGGGACGGGGTTGGCGTTGTGGCCGGTGCCGTCAGACATATTCCCGGCATGAACCAAAGGGGCCATTTGAAGCAACATTAAAGAAGAACCAAACGCACAACCAAACTTGACAAGATGTTTTCTGTTCATGGTTTTTTAATCCTGTAAAAACTTAGAAAGAATAAGGAAAACTGTACCCAATTCCCAAAATAAATCTCGCTCCATCTCCAGCATTGCCGGTAATATCAGCAAACGCCGGAGTAATCACAAGCGGAATATTTCTAAATGGAACAATAGATGCACCCAAAGTTAAATCTTGACCCGTCCAGTCGGCAATTAAACTGACAGGTTCCGCCACCCGTAAACCCAAACTGCCAAATACATTGACAGAGCCTTGGCCGTTTTCAAAATCCCATTCCGATTTAAAACGACCTGTACCTAAACCCACCGAAGCAGTTAGGCTACTGAAGGGTTTTTCGGGACTATCTTGTAAACGGAAAACTTTACTGACTACACCATATAAACTGGTTCCTGAATCGGTTCCCCCCCAAACGAGTAAATTTTCAACCCCAACTGCCACTGCCATATCATCAGGTAAAATGCGGTGTAGCTTAAAACTGACACTACCCCGTCCCAGTGTCCCTGGGTCGCCGCGTCCGCTGTTGGCCAAATCTAAAACAGCGACGGCAACTTCCAGACCAACAGATTTTTGGGCGTCCCCGACACCAAAGCCAAAAGAAACGGCTCCATCAGAAAGGTTGGTATAGCGAGTGCGGGCTTGAAAACTTGCTCCTATAAAAGCATTCCCATAATCGGCACCGAAAGCTGTAGGACTGCCAGAACTCGATCCAGGTGAAATGGAACTGAAACTTGGCAAAAGCAAAGCGGCTTGGGGAATTGGAATTCGTAACTCATCGCGGAGGCTGGCGGGATCTTCCGGTGCCGGTGCCGGTTGTGGGGCGGGTTGCTGAGCCGTAGGTTGGGGGGGTTGGTAGCCTGCAATATAGCGGGTGGCTGGATTGTCTGGGGTGAGCGAGGGAACGAGGCCGGCATTAGCAAGCGCTTGGTAGATCAAGGCTGCGGTTTCGGCTCGCGTGGCGTTTTGATTTGGTCTAAGCCGGTTGATATCCGGATAATTAACCACTAATTGATTTTCCGCCGCCGCCGCTACACTGGGCAGAGCATAGGAGGGAATTTGAGCGGCGTCTTGAAAAGAGGTTGTTAAAACGCGGTTTTGTTCTGCACCGGCAGCTAAATTTAACCCATTACTCAAAGACACCAAAACCTGTACACGGGGGATATTTTGCTCTGGATTAAAAGTATTGTTTGGATATCCCTCCAAAAAGCCGATTTGGTAGGCTTGTTGAATGCCATCGTAAGCCCAATATCTCACCGGCACATCGGCAAATTGAATTGGGTTTCTCACCGCATTGCCAGCAAAGGCTTTGCCGATAATTGCCGCAAACTGGGCCCGCGTCACCGACTCTTCCGGGCGAAATGTGCCATCGGGAAAGCCGCGAATAATACCCCTCGCCGCCAAAGGTTCTACAAAACTTTGTGCCCAATGTCCCTGAATATCGGGGAAAGTAGAAGCTTGGGCTACAAGAGGTTGTACCTCGTGCGTTGTTCCTGATGTCAGCAATTCCGTGACGGTAGTTTTTGCTGCCAGCGGCTCAGCTTTTTTGGCATCAACGAGCTTAACAGCTACAGCTTGGTGGTTTGTTGTTTCTGGGGGTAGGCTTTCTGAGTTTTGGGGGGTCTGCTCTTGCACTGCCACATTGAGGCTTTCAAGCCAGTATGCCGCCGAAGCAGGGGACATCAGCATAAAACTGCTGAATATCGAGCTTACAAATAAAAGCTGTTTCCACCACAAGAAAAGCTCGTGGCCCTTTGCGCTGGGATAAGTTTTAAATCGTGTTGATTTCACACATTTACTCCTATGACTCCTCACAAAAACTGTCTCTTGATCCCTGTACTTCTCTCTAAATTTTCCGGAAAAGCCGGTTAGGAGGCAGTTAACACTAAATATATAGGAATATCCCAGTCTAGGAATGGCTTTTATCCTGTACCAAAAGATAGATTTTGGTTGGGCTTGGCCATCTGGTTAAACAGCTAAGCTTCCCGTAGGGTTAAGGTGCTGACGCACGGCTGGCCTGCTGGTATCAGAGCCAACGAACTTGCCTACCCCAAGACTTAAAAGATCAGGATCTTTCGCAAGTTCTGGTTGCATAGAACCTGAAAAACTACCTTTTAAAATTTGATGCCTAGAATATGCCAACTGCCTTGAGAGGTTGTTGGCGGCATCAATGTTGGCTGTTAGTTTGTCTGTTCGGACGGGAAAGTTATTTGAATAGTTCCCGTTTTTGGAAGAGAAAAATTTGGCTTTTTGTGTTGGCAGATGAGGATCACCTTTAAATGTGTCAACACTTTACAAAAACTTTAAATTATAAAAAAATAACTTAAAAAATTGGGCAATGGGCTTGCAATACGCCACAGTGGAAGAAGGGGGTAGGGGCTGGTTCTTAAATGATATTTGTTGGTGGCCAGGATGTGGATGAACCCGCCCGTACTATCCGCGTAGAGAGTTTCAATAGGAGATGAAATTCATGGCGATTGCGACGATTAACCCAGCAAGCGGCGAAGTGCTGAAAACCTTTGAGGCGCTAACTGAGGCGGAGATTGAAGCAAAACTTGAAGCTGCACAGAAGGCGTTTTTAACTTACCGGCGCATTCCGATGACGCAGCGCGGTGAGTGGATGAAGGCGGCGGCAGATATTTTAGACCGGCGTAAACAAGAGTTTGCCAAAATAATGACGATTGAAATGGGCAAGCCATTAAAATCTGCTATTGCCGAGGTAGAAAAATGTGCGCTGGTGTGCAGATTTTATGCAGAAAAAGCAGAAAGTTTTCTAGCGGATGTGCCGGTGGAGTCGGATGCCGGTCGGAGTTTTGTCCGCTATCAACCGTTGGGGGCTATTTTAGCGGTGATGCCTTGGAATTTCCCATTTTGGCAGGTGTTTCGGTTTGCGGCACCGGCTTTGATGGCGGGAAATGTGGGTTTGCTCAAACACGCTTCTAATGTTCCCCAATGTGCTTTAGCCATTGACGAGATTTTTCAGGAAGCCGGTTTTCCAGAGGGAGTTTTTCAGACTTTGTTGGTGGGTTCAGATAAGGTCGCCGGTTTGATTGCTGATGATCGTGTGATGGCGGCTACTCTCACCGGCAGCGAACCGGCAGGCATGGCTTTGGCTTCGGCTGCGGGGAAATGTCTTAAGAAAACTGTCTTGGAATTAGGCGGAAGTGATCCATTTATTGTTTTGCCAAGTGCTGATCGGTCGGCGGCTGTTTCTGTTGCTGTGGCGGCAAGGCTGCTGAATGCTGGTCAATCTTGTATCGCTGCTAAACGTTTTATTGTTGCGAATGTAATTGCAGATGAATTTGAGCAAAGATTCGTAGAGAAATTTAAAGCTTTGCGGGTTGGTGATCCCTTGGATGATAAAACTGATATTGGGCCTTTGGCAACTGCCGATATTTTGAAGGATTTGGATAGTCAAGTGCAAAACTGTGTGGAAAAAGGGGCGAGGGTTTTGGTCGGAGGTCATGCTTTGTCTGACCGGCCTGGTAATTTTTATGCGCCTACGATTTTGACAGATTTTGCTCCTGGTTCTCCGGCTTATTCTGAGGAATTTTTCGGGCCGGTGGCGTTGCTATTTCGAGTAGCTGATATCGATGAGGCGATTGAATTAGCAAATAGTACATCGTTTGGTTTGGGTGCAAGTGCTTGGACAAATGATGCTCAAGAAGCGGAACGGTTTATGGAGGAGTTAGAGGCCGGTGCTGTTTTTATTAATGGCATGGTGAAATCTGATCCGCGTTTACCGTTTGGCGGAATTAAGCGGTCTGGCTATGGTCGGGAGTTGAGTGTGCAGGGAATTCACGAATTTGTCAATATCAAGACTGTTTGGGTCAAATAAAGGTTGTAAAGGTAGAAAAATGTAGGATGGTTTTTATTTTTAGGAACCATCCTAGTAATGAGTTTAATTTTTTGAAGAAACCAAGGAACAGGTAAAAAGAATATGAGTGAAATGAATACTGCTGAGTTGCTTGTACGCTGCCTTGAAAATGAGGGTGTGCGTTATGTTTTTGGGCTACCGGGAGAGGAAAATTTGCACGTTTTGGAGGCTTTGCGTAAGTCTTCGATTCAGTTTATTACGACTCGTCACGAACAGGGTGCGGCTTTTATGGCTGATGTTTATGGTCGTTTAACGGGTCAGGCTGGGGTCTGTTTGTCTACGCTTGGTCCTGGGGCGACTAATTTAATGACCGGCGTGGCGGATGCAAATTTGGATGGGGCTCCTTTGGTGGCTATTACCGGCCAGGTGGGGACAGATCGGATGCACATTGAATCTCATCAATATTTGGATTTAGTGGCAATGTTTGCGCCAGTTACTAAGTGGAATGCTCAAATTGTTCGCCCTAGTATTACGCCGGAATTGGTGCGTCGTGCTTTTAAGTTAGCACAATCAGAAAAACCGGGTGCTGTGCATATTGATGTGCCGGAAAATATTGCGGCGATGCCGGTGACAGGGCAACCACTCAGTAAAGGCGACTTATCCCCAACTTTTGCGTCTTTTCACAGTATTGAAAAGGCGGCGGAGATTATTTCGCAGGCGAAGAATCCTTTAATTTTGGTGGGAAATGGGGCGATTCGTGCGAATGCGAGTGAGGCTTTGACGGAGTTTGCTACAAAGATGAATATTCCTGTGGCAAATACGTTTATGGGTAAGGGGGTGATTCCTTATACTCATCCTTTGGCTCTTTGGGCGGTGGGTTTGCAGCAACGGGATCATATTAGTTGTGGGTTTGATAATACGGATGTGGTGATTGCAATTGGTTATGATTTAATTGAGTATTCCCCGAAAAAATGGAATCGGGAGGGGAAAACGCCGATTGTTCATATTAGTGCGATGCCGGCGGAGATTGATAGTAGTTATATTCCTGAAGTGGAAGTAGTAGGAGATATTTCAGATTCGCTTTATGAAATAATGAAACGGACGGATCGGACAGGGAAACCTGAGCCTTATGCGGTGGAATTGCGGGATAGTATTCGGGCTGATTATGAGCGTTATGCGAATGATTCAGAGTTTCCAATCAAACCGCAAAAATTGATTTATGATTTGCGGCAAGTGATGGGTGCTGATGATGTGGTGATTTGTGATGTCGGTGCTCATAAAATGTGGATGGCGCGGCATTATCACTGCGAAAGTCCAAATACTTGTATTATTTCTAATGGTTTTGCAGCGATGGGAATTGCAATTCCTGGGGCGATGGCTGCGAAGTTGGTTTACCCGGATAAGAATATTGTGGCGGTGACGGGTGATGGTGGTTTTATGATGAATTGCCAGGAGTTAGAAACCGCTTTGCGTGTGGGGACTCCGTTTGTCACGATTATTTTTAATGATGGTGGCTATGGGTTGATTGAGTGGAAACAACAGAATCAGTTAGGGCGTAGTGCTTTTACGCAATTTACGAATCCTGATTTTGTGAAGTTTGCCGAAAGTATGGGGTTGAAGGGATATCGGATTGAGTCTACGGCTGATTTTATTCCGATGTTGAAGGATGCGCTTACTCAGTCTGTGCCTTCGGTGATTGATTGTCGGGTTGATTATCGGGAAAATCTGCGTTTTACTCAAAAGGCCGGTGCTTTAAATTGTGCCATTTAGCTATGGTTAATGGGGCAGATTTTATGGTAAGTTAGGATGGTTAGATACCCGGTTTCTGTGAGAAGCCGGGTTTTTAGTTCAGAAGGACTAGAAACTTTTGTCAAGGATTTTTTTTGTTTATACTTATAGCCAATTACGCTTAAAAATTAGGAGATAAAATGAAAATTGCGACGTGGAATGTGAACTCAATTCGCAGCCGATTGGATCATGTTAAGGGGTGGTTGTTGAGTAATTCTGTGGATATTTTGTGTTTACAAGAAACTAAGGTTGTGGATGCTGATTTTCCCCGCTCAACTTTTGAGGAGTTGGGGTATGAGGTGTATGTTTATGGGCAAAAGTCTTACAATGGCGTGGCGTTTTTAAGCCGGCTGCCGGTGACTGATTTAAGTTTGGGTTTTGGTGGGGTTTTGGGTGCGGATGTGGGTGATTTTGATGAACAAAAACGGCTAATTGCCGGCACGGTTAATGGCGTAAGGATTGTCAATGTTTATGTGCCGAATGGTTCGGAGGTTGGCAGCGATAAATATGTTTATAAATTGAGTTGGTTAAAGTTGTTGCAAGAATATTTGAAAGTAGCTATTGACAAATTTGATAAATTGTGCATTTGCGGGGATTTTAATATTGCTTTGGAGGAGCGAGATATTCATAACCCGAAGGCGTATAAGGGCCAAGTGATGGCATCGGAGCCGGAAAGGCAGGCTTTGCGGGAGGTTTTAAGTTTGGGGTTGGCGGATACGTTTCGCAAATTTAGTGATGAGGGTGGGCAATATAGCTGGTGGGATTATCGCGGAGGTTCATTTGCGCGAAATCGCGGCTGGCGAATTGACCATTTATATGCAACTCCGCACCTTTATGAGCGAGCGGTTGGGTGTGTGATTGATGTTGCGCCGAGGAAGTTGGAAAAACCGAGCGACCATACGCCAGTGATTTTGGAGGTTTAAAATAAACCGCAGATGGACGCGGATAAACGCAGATAGATCATCCGCGTTAATCTGCGTTAATCTGCGGTTAAAAATCAAAAAGAGGCAAATTTATGTTTTTAGTCACCGGCGCCACTGGCGGTTTAGGCAGACGGATTGTACGGTTGTTGCGGGAACGGGGTCAGGAAGTGCGAGCCTTTGTGCGTCTCACGTCTCGCTATTCTGAGTTAGAAAATCGAGGGGCGGAAATTTTTATTGGGGATTTGACGCGAGAGCGAGATATGCAAAAAGCCTGTGAAGGAGTGCGATATATTATCAGCGCTCACGGTTCTAATGAGGTGAGTGGGGGAGCGCAGGCGCTTGAATATCGGGCAAATATTGATTTAATTGATTTTGGAAAGGCTCAGGGAGTTGAGCATTTTGTGTTTATTTCGGTGTTGGGTGCAGATCGGGGATATGAGGATGCGCCGGTGTTTAAGGCTAAGCGGGAGGTAGAGAAGTATTTAGAGAAAAGCGGGGTGAATTATACGATTTTGCGTCCTTCTGGTTTGGCTTCTAATTTGTTAGTTTTGGCGGAAAGATTTCGGCAAACCGGCATTTATTTGAGTGTGGGTGATTTGCGTAATAGATCGTCGGTTGTGAGTACGGATGATTTGGCAAAAATTGCGGTTGATTCGGTGTTTGTGGAGGGGGCAAAAAATCAAGTTTTTGCGGTTGGGGGGCCGCAAATTTTGTCGCGTGATGAGATTCCGCAGATTTTTGGGAAGATTTTTAACAGGGAGCCGGTGATTGTTAATCCGCCGCTTTTGGTGTTGGATGGTGTGCGTGCGGGTTTGGGTTTGTTGAATCCAAAATTGCAAAAGTCTCTGGGTACTTTTCGGACTTTGTTGGGGAATGAGTTTTTTTGTACGCCTGAAGAAATTGCGCGGTTGGAGGCTGTTTTTGATATGAAGATGGAGAGTTTGGAGGCTTTTGTGCGCCGGTATTTGGGGGTTTGAGTTATGCGCTCTGGGTTCAAACCCAGAGCTACATGAATAAAGCCCCTATCGGGGCTAGGGAGCGTTTTATGGGGTTGGTTAATTGTTTTGGATTATCACACAAGGGCTGGGATTTGTTGATTTGGGGGTAAGATGCCGGCACTTTCCCAAAATACCTATCATAAAAATAGTTCGGCAATTCCACCGGCCCCCCTTTTCATACAATCAGCAAAACACAGAGTAGGTTGGGTTAAAGATCAACCCAACCAAACAAACCCCACACCTACCCCACCCAAAAACCCCAAGCCAAACCGAACAAAATAGCCACAAAAGCCCCAATCAAAGTATTAATAAAATTAACCACCTCATTCGTCAACCAAACAAACTTAGATTGCAAAGTTGCGCCAATCACACTTTCCAAATTCGTCGCCACAAAAGCCGCAATCACACACCATAAAACCCCCAACAAATCAATCATCCCAACCCCCCAACCAACCAAAGCAATCACAACAGAAGCCAAAACTCCCGCCAAAGTACCCTCCAAACTCACAGCCCCCTCCGTACCCCGTTCCACCGGCTGCAAAGTCGTAATCAAAAACGTCCGCTTTCCATATACTTTACCTATCTCACTTGCACTCGTATCCGATAACTTAGTGCTAAAACTCGCCACATACCCCAACAACAACAAAGGCACCCAAAACCCCCCACCCCAATAACCCGCCGCCAACACCCCCAAAGCACACAAAGTCCCCGTTAACGCCGAGCCCCACACATTCTCAGGCCCGCGTGCCCCCGACCGCTTCTCCGCTATCCCCAGCGCCTCTTTCTGCTTCATTCCCACCCGCGTCACCGCCGAACCCACCAAAAAATAAAACATCACCACCCCATACCCACGCCACCCCAAACATCCCCAAACCAACACCCCCAAAACCCAAGCGTGTAACAACCCTGCCGGTGTCAGCAACTTTTTCGGCACCAAATACGCAACAATCAACAAAACCGTATTCAAACCAACAGCAACCAACCAAGGATTCAACCCATAAACTAGAGATAACATCGCATTCACCAAAAACTACAAATTCATTATGAACCAAGTTTTATTTCATCTTGCCTTCCCCGTCGCAAATATTGCCCAAACCAAACAATTTTACGTCGAAGGATTAGGCTGTCAAATTGGCCGCGAGTCCCCTAGTTCCGTCATTCTTAACCTTTACGGACATCAAATTGTTGCCCACCTCACCCACGAACCCCTCACCCCCCAACGCACAATTTATCCCCGCCATTTCGGCCTAATTTTCACTTCGGAGTCTGACTGGGAAACCTTACTAAAACGCGCCCAACAAAAACAACTTACCTTTAGAGAAGAACCGAAACGCCGGTTCACCGGCCAACCCACCGAACACCGCACATTTTTCTTAGAAGACCCCTTTTATAACGTCCTAGAATTCAAATATTATTGCCACTACGAAGCCATTTTTGGAGCCAAAGAATTTGCCCAAGTTGGAGATGCTGTCTAGTTTTTATCCCAATCAAAAACCCGGCTTCTTTCAGAAGAAACCGGGCTTTTAAAAAACTTCAATCGTCTCTTAACTGCGTTTTGCAGCCAGTGCAGCTTTTGACGCAGATTCCCCAAACATTCGTAGCTGCTTGTGCAACTGCCAACTCAACACCCCAAACACTACAAACTCAAACCCAAGCAACCCAAAAACCTGATTTAAATCAACATATTTCAGCGCCTCCCAAGGCCACATCGTTAACAACCAGAAACCGCCATTATTAGTGCCGGCATAAATTGAAAGAATGCCCAAAGCAAACGGCGGAACACACAAAAGACTACCCACAGAACCAGCCGCCCAAAAAGCCCGTTTGGGAGTCTTCATCAACAGAGTTAATTGCACCAAACGAGCACAAATTAACACTAAACTCATCAACAACATTAGACCAGCAAAAGCCGTTTCCTTAGCCTCAAAAGGCGCACTCCAAAGCAAAATCCAAGCCATCATCGGCGCAGTAGCAATCACACAATTAACCACCATCGCCACCACAGTCGGACTTTTTTCGCCCCAAACTAAATCCTGCCAAACAGAAACTCGAACCCCACTTTCCTTGCGTTTTGCCAAATGTTTATAACGCGCCCATTCCAGCAAAACTTGTCGATTGGGAGACAACGCAGCCATCAAAATCAACAACAAGAAAAACGTTAACATTAACCCTGATTGCAGATTTATAAGATACTGCGAAGAATAACTTGGGTTCGGACTTTGCACCGCAAAACCCAACAATTCCACCGCAAAACACGCCGTTATTAAATAACTTTGGCGTTTGCTTAACATCGTCGCTTCATCCGAATCAAAACGCCGGTTCAAAGCTTGGGAAATCCAATAAGTCCACAACCCATAATGACACAGCACAAAAAGCACTACACCAAACCCCGCAGCCCCCAACGGTAAATAAAACCACTCCCAAGAATTAATCATCCCGTGACGAAACGGCAGATCATAATACTCCTTGCCGGTCCAATTTATCAAATAAGGAAGCAAAACTGACGGAGAAAACAAATTCAAGAAATCAAAAGGACTTTTCAAAATTTGTTTGTAATTAACCATCATCAGAAACAAGAAAATCATCCCACTTCCTAACCAAGGTTGGAAACCAGCCAACCAAGAAGTCATGGAACCAAAGAGCAACGCCCCACTATAGAAAAACGCACAACTACCTACCACAACCAGGTAATAGCTGAGAATTTCATGGTTAGGAATTCCCGCAGAAAACCCCGCATACAAATGAAAAGGCAAAGCCACCAACGCCGCCACATAAAGTAACAACGGAACACCCAAAATTTTCCCTAGAAAAATCTTGTTACCAGACTGAGGGCTCAAGCGGATAAAATTAAGCGTTCCCCGCCGTTCTTCATTCGCTAAATCACTAATGAGCATATAGGTTCCTACCGTTAATAAAACAACGAAACCACACACACTCAACGCTACAAAAATCTGTGGCCAGTGATTTTCCCACCAAAGTTGTAAATTGATCCCATCAGCAGGACAGTTTTGATTTAACAATTTTCCCAGTTGGGATATTTTTTGATCCAAGAGTTTTATTTTCTCAGCCTTGGAAGTCCCTTCCGCAAACTGCATATAAAACTGAGTATTTGGAGGACTATAACCAGATGAATGTCGAAGGTTACTGACTTGGTTTTGCAATTGATATTGTTGCTGTTGATAAGGTAAATAACTATCCCTCAGCCGGCAATAGTCACCCATAATATTGTAGGGGTGAATCGGAATTTGCCGCAAAAAAGAATACAACACCAACAATTGACCACAAATCGAAGCCAACGCGGCAATAAAAATATTTCGACCTTTTAACCGGCCTTTTAATTCTCGCAATAACTGCGGATTCCAATTTCCCAACTTATCCAGCAAATTTTTCATGGTTGGTGAGTCCTTTATTTTTTAGAAACGATTCTTGACTCTAGTCTTTTTACCAATGACAAATGACCCTTAAGACGCTTGTTTGTGTCCCAATTTCAAAAAAATCGATTCCAAATCTTCTCTAGTGCAATGGAATTCAGATAAACGAATCCCCGACAACACCAAAGAACGCAACAAATCAGCACTTTCTTCGGGCGTTCCTGAAAAATGCACTCGTAAATTTTCCGTCCCCGTAACTCTTTCCCAATCTTCCACTTTAGGATAATTTTTTAGCTCAGATTCTAAAGCTTCTAAACTTCCCAAAGTTGACATCATAATCTCTTGCCGGCTCAACCGTTTATAGAGTTCTTCGAGTCTAGCACTTTCTACCAAATAACTCAACTCCATAATACCAACCGACGTACAAAGCTCCGCCAAATCGCTTAAAACGTGCGAAGAAATTAAAATCGTCATTCCCGCTTCCCGCAACGTTTTAATAATTTCACGAAACTGCATTCTAGCAATCGGATCTAACCCAGAAACCGGCTCATCCAACAACAACACAATCGGCTCGTGAATAATCGTCCTAGCCAGACTCAGCCTTTGTTTCATCCCCCGCGACAGAGTAGAAATTTGACTGTGACGTTTATTAGTTAATTGCACCAACTCCAACACCTCACAAAGCCGGCGAGTGCGGTGAGGTTCCCGCAAAAAATACAACCGAGCAAAATAATCCAAATAATCCCAAACGACCAAATCATCATACATCGGAAAATCATCAGGCAAATAGCCAATCCGCTGTTTAAGTTTGGGATTACTATTATCTCTGAACAACCGTTCACCATTGATATAAATTTCGCCGGTAGTCGGTTCTTCTGCGGTAGCTAACATTCGGATTAAAGTGGTTTTACCCGCACCATTGGGGCCAATTAATCCGTAAACTTCGCCACATTCTATCTGAAGATCAACATCATTGACTGCAATGTGCCGGTCAAATTGTTTCGTCAATCCGCGAGTATCTACTGCAAGTTGTTTTGACATAGCTGCGGGAGTGAGAGAGTTGATAAGGCCGGTTTTTCCATAGCCTAGCCTACCCCTACAGCCCGTGTCAGTAAATTTTCGGAAATCAGGATATAAAGTTTTGTAAAGATGAGCCAGATTGCCTTCTCCAGACCAAGAAAAGATATAAGTCTTGGCTAAAAGAGGAGCTTACTCATCAAAAAAAATACTTTTTACCGGCATAGCTTTTTATCACCCAATCTCTCATCAAGCCATCCCAGCTAAATATTAAATAAAATCCGCCTACCTAAACCAAAATTCCTCAACCATGAACACACTTACCCCACTTACTATATTTAACAAGCTTCTTCACCCAACCCGGATAAAAATCCCACTTCCGAAATACACATATTGTAACCTCCATAATTTCCCGAATTCCATAAATCTATGGTTAAATAAAATTGTTCTTAAAAAACTAACATCCCCTAGCAACTGCTACAAGTAAACAAGCAAAACCATGTTAATGTTGCTGTTCCATATTGGCAAAGATTTATATGCCATCGACAGTAAAAGTGTTGTCGAAGTCATCCCCCGCGTTCCCCTCAGAAAAATCCATCATGTCCCCGAATATGTAGCCGGTTTATTTAATTATCGCGGAGCAATCGTACCCGTCATCGATCTTTGCCATTTAATACGAGAAAACCCAAGCAAATTTAGTCTTAGTACCCGAATTATCATGGTTAGCTACCCACTCAAGAATAACACCCTGCAATACCTGGGCTTAATAGCCGAACGCATAACAGAAACCTTAAACGTCTCGAAACCTAACTTTGTAGACTCCGGTATTCGAGTCAGCGAAGCCCCATATTTAGGTAGGATGATGATGAATGAAAAGGGTATAATTCAGTGCATAGAACTTGAGCAATTATTTGCCGATGCACAACATACCTATCTGCTCACCGCAGGAGAAGGCTATGCAGGAAACATTGAATCTAATTGAAAGCTTATTACAACAAAAAACCGGCTTAGAACCCAAAATTATTGGCCCTCGAAAAATTGGTAAAGCCGTTGAAAACCGTCTAGCTCTTTGTGACGGACTCGACATAAACACCTACCTCAAACTTTTACGAACCTCCGCCCAAGAATTTGCCGAATTAGTTGAACTGCTCATTGTCCCCGAAACCTGGTTTTTTCGAGAACGCCAAGCTTTTGACTTTATCAGTCACTACCTACGTTCACAGTGGCTTCCTCAAAGCAATCAAACCCCACTTAGACTGTTAAGTGTACCTTGTTCTTCCGGCGAAGAACCTTACTCCCTAGCTATGCAACTTCTCGACATGGGATTAGTTCCTGCTCAGTTTCAAATCGATGCGATTGATATTAGCCAACAGTCTTTAGAAAAAGCCAAAAAAGGCATATACACCCGCAATTCATTTCGCGGAAATAACCTAGAGTTTCAAAGCCGATATTTTACCGAAATTAACCAGGAATATCACTTAAAACCAAACATCCGAGGACTTGTCAATTTCACTCAAAAAAATATATTAGGCCAGGGCTTTTGGAAAAATCCAAATTCTTACGATATTATTTTTTGCCGCAACCTTTTAATTTATTTTGACACAGCAGCTAGAACCCAGGCAATAAAAACATTGCAGAGTTTATTAAAAAATAAAGGCTTGTTATTTGTGGCCGCCTCAGAAACCAGCCTAATAGCGGAATTAGGCTTTGAGTTAATACGTTCACCCTTCGGGTTAGCAGGGCAAAAAAAAGGCGGCTTAGAAACCTTAAAACTCGCCCCACCGGCCCAAATCACCCTCAATAATAACCCACTAGACTTAAAAGACAAAAAGCAGATTCATCCAGAAAAAACCCAACCAAATAATAGGCCGGTTCAAACCATCCCCCCACAACCCCCTAGACACTCAGAACAAAGCTTTGGTAAAGTTGAAAAAGAATATAACAGCTTAACCAGCCCAAATCCAGAACAAAAAGAAAAAAATCAGCAAAAACTCAACCTTAAAACCATTCGAGACTTAGCCGATCAAGGCTTCTTAAACGAAGCAGCAGCCCAATGCCAAAACTATCTGAATCAGCATTCAACCAGCGCAGAAGCCTATGTACTCCTAGGTCAAATCTATCATGCTCAAAACCTAGAAATTCAAGCAGAGCAACACTTCCAAAAAGCCCTTTACCTAAACCCCAAAAACTCAGAAGCTATCCTACATTTGGCATTACTCAAAGAACAGCGGGGAGAAATATCAAAAGCTACCCTTTTGCGCCAACGCCTGCAACGGATACAAACCTTATAACCCTTACTAAAAAGCTCAAAATCCTAGGAAAAAATTGGAAAACGTATGCTAAAAAATACCACTTTACAAACGCGACTAACCAGCGCCTTTTTGTTCATAGGTTTAATTGTCTTAATTGTCGGAATTATAGGCTTGAGCGCCTCAAACCGGCTCAGTGGACACATCACCACCTTGTCAGAAAACACCTTGCCCAGCGCCATCAACTTGTGGAAAGTCAACGAAGGACAAACCAGAGTTTTTGGCTCCGAAAAAGTGCTAATGGCAGACATATTAACCTACGAGCAAAGACAAACAGAATTAGCCAATATTAAAAAAGCCTTAGAAGACATCAAAGAAGGATTTGATACCTATGATAAGCTGCCCCGAGATCCCGAAGAAGACAAAATCTACAAACAAGTGCTGAGGGAATGGGATAAATGGACAACCGCCAGCGACGAGTACCTACAAATTCACGATAATTTTCTCAAATTAGGGGTAAATAACCCGAAAAGACTGCAAATTGAATTATTGCAACAAGGCAGAACAAACTCACCAGAATTTACAGCCGCCACCGCTGCCGTTAAATTATTAAGTGATTTGAATGCTCAATTAGTGACAACACTAGAGCCAACCTTCAATACAGCAACAGACGCACTGCTCGAAAATATTAACTACCAAGCCAACCTAGCATCACAATACGAAAAAGCCGCCAGCAGCGACATCAGCCAAAGCAGCTTTTGGATAATCATTGGCTTATTAATCGGCCCCTTAACCGCTGTCTTATTTGGAATTTTCTTCAGTAAACCAATTGTCCGCAAAGTTTTAGAATTAGTAGATGTCGGCAACAAACTCTCCAGCAGTAATGCAAAATCCCAACACCTACAAACCGTAGAAAAACAAGACGAAATAGGCAAATTGCAAACAGTTTTTTACAACATAGCCGACAAAATCGCAGAACTGGGTACAGTTGCAGAAAAAATATCCAGTGGCGATTTAACCGCACAAATTCAACCAACAGACAGAAAAGACGAAATAGGCAAATTGCAAACCGCCTTTTACACAATGAACAAAAACCTAAATGCCCTAATTCGCCGCATTCAACAATCAGGAGTACAAATAACCACCTCAGCCACACAAATAGCCGCCTCTGGCAAACAACTCGAAGCCACAGCCACAGAACAACTAGCCTCCACCAACGAAGTGACAGCAACCGCCGCAGAAATCGCCAACACCTCCAAAAAATTAGTCAAAATGATCGAGCAAGTCGGTGTTATGACAAACAACACGGCGACAGCCGCATCTAACAGCCGAGACGAACTTGGAGAAATGGAAAACATCATGCGACAACTCACCGAAGCCACCAACTCCATCACCTCCAAACTCGGAGTAATGAATAAAAAAGCCAGCAACATTAACAACGTTGTTGTCACCATTACCAAAGTCGCCGATCAAACCAGCATCCTCTCACTCAACGCCGCCATCGAAGCAGAAAAAGCAGGAGAATATGGGGCCGGTTTTGCCGTTGTCGCCAGAGAAATTCGCCGACTTGCCAACCAAACCGCCGTCGCCACCTTAGAAATTGAACAAATCGTCAAAGATATGCAATCCGCCGTATCCGTAGGCGTCATGGAAATGGATAAATTCAACAAATCCGTCACCGATAGTGTTAGTCTCGTTAGCAAAATTAGTCAACAAATGGGCAAAGTAATCAATCAAGTCCAAAGCTTACCTCCACAATTTGAACAAGTCAATCACAATATGGAACAGCAATCAATTGCCGCAGAACAAATCAGCGAAGCAATGGAACAACTAACCGACGCTTCCCAGCAAACCGTTGACGCCTTGCGAGAAACCAATAGTGCCTTAGAACAATTAGACGATGCCGCCCGATCCTTACGCCAAGAAATCTCCCAATTTAAAGTCCAAAATTAACCGCCTCCCAGGCTCAAAACAATGCTATTAAATGATGGAAAAAATTACCTAGACGAAACTCCTACTTTTAATGATTGTTGGAATCAAATAGGAGTAATGGGAGACCGATCTTGCACCCAATTAAAAACAGTCATTCATTGCCATGAATGCCCCGTTTATGCCGCCGTTGGAGATAGTTTACTAGAAAGAGAACCCATCCCCGATTATCTCCAAGAATGGATTAGCATTCTCGAAGAAACCCCCCAGACGCAAAACAAACGCGAGAGCAACGAAGCCATCATCCGCACAGCCGAAGCTGTTTCTATCATCATCTTTCGACTAGGCACTGAAAGACTCGGACTCCCGGTGCGAATGCTACAAGAAGTCACCCATCCTTGCGTCATTCAACCCCTACCTCACCGCAGCAACAACTTATTTTTAGGATTAGTCAATATTCGCGGCGAAACATTACTCTGCGCTTCCCTCCACTACCTTTTAAACATCGAGACGGTTGACGAAACCTCCCCCACCCTTCAGGCGAAACACCGCGCCCACAATGCCATCAATAAAAAACGAATGCTTGTTGCAGGACAATCACAAGATAAATGGGTTTTTCCCGTTGATCAAGTACACGGAATATTTCGCTTTCACCCCAACGAATTACAACAAGCACCCGTTGTGATTACCAAAGCTACCGAAGGCTATACCAAAGGAATAATTTATTGGGAAGGCGACCAAGTTAATTACCTCGACTCTGACCTGTTATTTTACACCCTAAATCACAAAATTTTATAACAGAAAACATGAGCGATTACACCATTGCAGAATTGTTTCGCAAAGAAACAGAAACGCAAATAACCACCCTCAAACAATGCCTCAGCCTCTTAAAAACACAGCCCTCCGACCACACAGAACTCGAACGCTCAATCAAGGCAACCCATGACCTCTGGGGCATGACCCAAATTATAGAAAAGTCAACAGCAGCCAACTTAGCAAAACTAATGAAAGACTGCTTTATCGGCCTCCAAAAACAAACCTGCGCCCTAGGCGACGAGCAAATAGAGGTCTTGCTGCACGCCTGCGATTTGCTTTTGAGCATGAGCCAAACACCCGAAGAAGAATTAGAACGCTGGATGTCTGAGCATTCCTGGGATCTGACAACCACCCAAAAAAGCATTTCTATTTTTCTAGGTTCCCGCAGCGCATCAACCCCCCCACCGGCCCCTGCATCTTCAAAAGAGCCGGTGGAAACAACCAACCAGCCAGCACAACCGGCCCTCGCAGAAACAAACCCAACCCCCATAACCACCCCAGCTACAGACGTTCTGCCAGAACGTCTCTACCAGCCCATCGTCACTGACAGTTCAATGATGGAGTTGTTTCGCTTAGAACTCGAAGCCCAAGCCAGCGTCCTCAATAACGGACTATTAGCCCTCGAAAGCCAACCGCAATCGGGCCAAGACCTAGAAGCCTTAATGAGAGCGGCTCACTCCATCAAAGGAGCAGCCCGCATCGTCTGCCTCGAAAGTGCAGTCAACCTAGCTCACGTCATGGAAGACTGCTTTGTAGCCGCTCAAAACAAAGCCATCACCCTTAATGCCGATAACGTGGATGTGCTGTTGCAAGCAGTAGATTTACTCAGCAATATCTGCCAAGTGGGCGACAACGAACTACCAAGCTGGGTACAAGCACAAGCCCCAAATTTTGAAAACATCACAGCCGAGATCAGCGCAATTTTGCACCCCGGCGCTGTGGTTCCACAGACAACCAAAACAACAGCCCTTACCCCGACAATTTCTGCTGAAACCGGCCCCCAAAGTTCCGAAATCGCCGTTTTCAGCACTCAATCTTCATCCCCCGCACCCCCAACCCTAGCTCAGAATCGCCCCTCAGCGCCCACACAGGCCACCTCGACAGACACCGGCCAAGATCGAGTCGTGCGCGTCAGTGCCGAAAACTTAAACCGGATCATGGGTTTGGCCGGTGAATCCCTCATCGAAGCCAACTGGCTACAACCGTTCGCTGATTCGATGACCTCCCTCAAATCGCGTTTAGGCGACCTTGGACGCACCCTAGAACAATTCCAAGAATCCCTCAACCGCAAGATATCCCCCCAAGAAAGCAAAGAATACCTCGAACAAGCACGGCAATATGAGCAAGAATGCGTCCAACTTCTCGGAGAGCGCCTAGATGAACTTGAACTATATGCCCGTCGGACAGCCAATTTATCTGACCGGCTCTACCGAGAAGTCATCACCTCCAACATGAGACCCTTTGCCGATGGCATCCAAGGTTTCCCCCGCATGATCCGCGATTTAGCACGCAAACTCAACAAACAAGTAAAATTAGAAATTCTCGGCAAGTCCACGCCGGTAGACCGCGACATTCTCAAAAAACTCGAAGCCCCCCTCACCCACATTCTCCGTAACGCCGTTGATCATGGCCTGGAAATGCCCGATGAGCGAATTAACTGCGGCAAAATGCCCGAAGGCACAATTCGTCTGGAAGCCTTTCACAGAGGCGGAATGTTAGCCATTACTATTGCCGACGACGGGCGAGGAATGAACCTTGAACAGTTGCGCCAAAAAATCATCACCAAAAATTTAGCAAGTGCCGAAATGGCTGCTCAACTCAGCGATGCAGAGCTAATGGAGTTTATCTTTTTACCTGGATTTTCCACAGCCAAACAAGTCACAGAAATCTCTGGCCGGGGAGTCGGTCTTGATATTGCAAAAAGTATGGCGGCTGAAGTAGGAGGAACAGTGCGAGCAATTTCTGCCCCCGGCAAAGGCATGAGTTTTTACTTCCAATTGCCGCTCACTTTGTCGGTTGTTCGCACACTTTTAGTGCAAATTTCTGGCAACCCTTATGCAGTTCCCCTGGCTCGCCTTGACCAAATTGTAACCCTAGCAAAAGAAGAAATTTTTGATGTAGAAAACCGGCAATACTTCACAATGAATGAGCAAAATATTGGCTTGATTGCCGCCCATCAAGTTTTAGAATTGCCGGCCCCGCCTCCCCAGCAACGGTCAGTTTCAGTGGTAGTAATTAGTGAGGCGTCTAGTACCTACGGGTTAATTGTTGATAAATTTCTCGGCGAACGTGATTTAGTCGTCAGACCGCTCGATCCCCGCTTAGGCAAAGTTCCTGATATCAGCGCGGCTGCTTTATTAGCGGATGGAACGCCGGTTTTAATTCTGGATGTGCCTGATATGGTGCGCTCAATGGATGCCATTCTTAAAGGAGGCCGGCTGGCAAAAGTTAACATTCAAAGTGAGGCAGAAATTGCCGAGAAACGCAAGAAAATTTTGGTAGTAGATGATTCCATTACTGTCAGAGAAATGCAGCGTAAATTATTAGAAAATAAAGGCTATAGTGTTGAATTGGCAGTTAATGGAGTAGAAGGCTGGAATGCTGTAAGAACAAAAACCTACGATTTGGTAGTCAGTGATATTGATATGCCGCGTATGAATGGAATTGAACTGGTGCGCTGCATCAAAACTCATCCTCGATTGAATTCTTTGCCGGTGATTATTGTTTCCTATCGTGACCGAGAAGAAGACCGGCTCCAGGGTTTAGAAGCGGGAGCAGATTATTATTTAACAAAAAGTAGTTTTCAGGATGACACTTTGATTGAAGCTGTTTTTGATTTAATAGGCTGTTAATTTAAACGCTAAAATCCAAGTTTGAAATTATCCTTTGCATTAAAATTAGATCGGATCGGCAAGGGTAACACAACAATCAATTATCCCTTTATCTAATAGGTATAGTATGAAAATTGCACTGGTTAACGATATGGCTACTGCGCTTGCAGCATTGCGGGGAATCTTGCTGAAAGTACCAGAATATGAGGTAATTTGGACGGCCCGCGATGGGGCGGAAGCTGTGGCTAAATGCAGCCAAAAGCGTCCCGATTTAATATTAATGGATTTGTTTATGCCGGTGATGGATGGAGTTGAGGCAACTCAACACATTATGAAAAATTCTCCTTGCGCGATTTTAATTGTGACAGCCAGCAAAGAGCAATATTTTGCTAAAGTTTATGAAGCAATGGGTTATGGCGCTCTTGATGCGGTGGATACGCCGGTATTGGAGCGAACGGATAGCCCGGAAATGGCAACTCAATTACTCACAAAAATTGCTAGGATTGGTAAATTGCTTAAGCCGGTGGCCGGTAACAGTAAAAGAGCCTTTTCTGGGGAACGCTACCCGAACAAAAAATCTGATTCAAAACTTGAGCGCCGTACCTCTATTGTTGATGTCCCATTAGTTGCCATTGGAGCGTCTACAGGGGGGCCAAAAGCGTTAGCAGCTATTTTGTCACAGTTACCCCTTAGTTTTTCTGCTGCGGTGGCTATTGTCCAGCACGTTGACGGACAATTTTCTAGTGGGTTTGTTGAGTGGTTAAATCAACAAACGTCTTTGCCTGTGAGTTTAGCTGTTGGGGGAGAACGTCTGCAAAAAGGTATGATTTTGGTGGCCGGTAGCAACGATCATTTATATTTAAAATCAGATTTAACTTTGGGTTATACTAAACATCCCATTAACTACCCCTACCGGCCCTCTGTTGATGTATTTTTTAAGAGTCTTTCTGAACACTGGAAACACAAAGGCACTGCTATTTTACTCACAGGGATGGGTCGAGATGGTGCTGAAGGTTTGGGCGCTTTGCGTAGCGTTGGTTGGGATACCTTTGCCCAAAATAAAGAAAGTTGCGTTGTCTATGGAATGCCGAAAGCTGCTGTCGAGTTGAATGCTGCTATGCAAGTTTTATCTTTGGAAGAAATCGCCACAACTTTAAAACAAAAGTTTGGCTGATTTTAGGTAGAAGTGTATAACATATTTTTCTGCATTTGGCTAGTTTATAAGTGTTTTTTGTTGGACTGCATTACCCGGAGAATTTGTTAAAATGCGCGAAGATATAAGGGTTTTATTAATTGACGACCAAGCAATTATTAGTGAAGCAATTCAGCGGATGCTAAAACCGGAAACTGATATTATTTTTAATTACTGTAATGACCCCACCCAAGCACTAAAGGTAGCCAAAGAATGTAAACCTACAGTAATTTTGCAAGATTTAGTAATGCCACAAATGGATGGTTTGCTCTTAGTAAAAATTTTACGTTCAAAAGATTTACCTACCAGCAATATTCCTTTAATTGTGTTGTCGAGTAAAGAAGAACCGCTGATCAAAGCCAAAGCATTTGAACTGGGGGCGAATGACTATTTAGTAAAATTACCAGATAGCATGGAATTGATAGCCCGCATTCGCTATCACTCAAAAGCTTATATTAATTTTTTGAAGCGTTTAGAAGCTGAAGCGCTGTTTAAAGCAGAAATTTTGCGTCAAGCTGCATATATTGAACAAGTGGGAAAGGTAACAACAGCAGCCTCCCATGTAGAGCGAGATGCCTTTGAACCGACTCTTTTAGATGAAGTTGCTCAACGCAGCGACGAACTCGGACAACTTGCAAGGGTTTTTACCCAAATGGTTCAAAATGTGAAGGCGCGGGAAAAAGAGCTAAAAAATGCCAATGTCCAGTTAGAGTCTTTGTTGGAAGCTTATGGCCGGTTTGTGCCGCACGAATACTTGCGTTTTCTTCGCAAAGAAAGAATTACTGATGTTAGACTTGGCGATCATGTCAGTAAAATGATGGCGGTTATGTTCAGCGATATTCGTTCATTTACGACACTTTCTGAAGGCATGACACCGCAGGATAATTTTAATTTTGTCAATGCTTATCTTAAACGGGTAAGTCCAGAAATTCGCAATAATTATGGAATTATTGTCAAGTTTTTGGGGGATGGGATGATGGCGGTTTTTCCTGATGGTGCAAATGATGCGGTGGCTGCCGGTGTGGCTAAACAAAAACAAGTACAGGAGTATAATAAAAAACGCGAAGCAAAAGGGTTTTTGCCTCTTAAAGTTGGGATAGGAATTCATTTCGGCCCCATGATGTTAGGAATGGTAGGAGAAGAAAACAGAATGGAGGGAGATGCGCTTTCTGATAATGTTAATTTGACGGCGCGTTTGGAAGGACTAACTAAGTTTTATGGAGTGTCTTTGCTGATTTCTGGACAGGCGTTAGCTAATCTTACTAATGCTGGAAAATATCAAATCAGATTTTTAGATCGAGTGGTTGTTAAGGGGAGAACAGAACCAATTTCAGTATATGAAGTTTTAGATGCCGAAATAGAGAAAGTGCGGAATTTTAAGCTAAAAACTCAAGTAAATTTTGAGCGGGGTATTGAATATTACCAAGCCGGCGCTTTTGAGGATGCGAAACTTTATTTTGAAAAAGTTTTAGATGTGAATGCCGCTGATAAAACAGCAGAACTTTATGTTAATCGTTTGAGCTACCTTTTAAAGCTAGGGACTCCTGAAAATTGGGATGGGGTGTGGAGATTTACAGAAAAATAAACTTAGATAAAACGCCTCATTGAAAAGCGAGATGTAGAGAAATAATTTTTCGGATATCCGCTGTTTCAGGATCAAGGTTTTGTTTTTTAATCCCCGACAGACACCGCAAGAGATTAACGCAGATGTGTTAAGTGTTTGTCTGTGGGCTAATGGCTAGTTTTTGGGCATCAGATTGCGTATTAATCCTAAAGTCCAAAACTTCGGTATGATAGAAAATCTGCAAATAATTCCAGCACACCCAAACCACACCCTATGACCCAAAACTACCGCATCACCCTCTTACCCGGCGACGGCATTGGCCCCGAAATCATAGCCGTAGCGGTAGACGTCCTCAAACTCATTGCCAAACAACACGACCTCAACTTTGAATTTCAAGAAGCCCCCATTGGCGGCGCAGCCATCGATCTCACCGGCAACCCCCTCCCCGAAGAAACCCTCCAAACCTGCCGAAACAGCGACGCCGTACTCCTCGCAGCCATTGGCGGCTACAAATGGGACAACCTCCCCCGCCATCAAAGACCAGAAACCGGCCTCCTGGGACTACGGGCTGGCCTTGGCCTCTTCGCCAACCTCCGCCCCGCCAAAATTCTCCCCCAACTGATCGACGCCTCCAGCCTCAAAAGAGAAGTCGTCGAAGGAGTTGATATCATGGTCGTCCGCGAACTCACCGGCGGAATATACTTCGGAGAACCTAAAGGCATTTTCGCCACCGAAACCGGCGAAAAACGCGGCGTAAACACAATGGCTTATACCCAATCCGAAATCGACCGCATAGGCCGAGTTGCCTTTGAAACAGCCCGCAAACGCGGCAGCAAACTTTGTTCCGTCGATAAAGCCAACGTCCTCGAAGTCTCCCAACTCTGGCGCGACCGCATCATAGCCCTTTCTGCCGAATATCCCGACGTCGAACTTTCCCATATCTATGTAGACAACGCCGCCATGCAGCTTGTCCGCTGGCCAAAACAATTTGATACCATCGTCACCGGCAACCTCTTCGGAGACATCCTCTCCGACGCCGCCGCCATGCTAACCGGCAGTATCGGAATGCTACCCTCCGCCAGCTTAGGCGCAACCGGCCCCGGAGTCTATGAACCCGTACACGGATCAGCCCCCGACATCGCCGGCCAAGACAAAGCCAACCCCCTCGCCCAAGTCCTCAGCGCCGCCATGATGCTACGCTACGGACTAGACCAACCGGCAGCCGCCGAAAAAATCGAGCAAGCCGTCCTCAAAGTTCTCGACCAAGGCTACCGCACCGGCGATATCATGTCTGAAGGCATGAAACCTGTAGGCTGTCGCGCAATGGGCGATGTTCTACTTCAAGCACTAGAACAATAAAAAACCCCAGATGCACACAGATAACCTATCTGTGGAGCAGGCATCTTGCCTGCTTGACATCTACGGTTCAACAAATAACCATGTGGCAAAAAATAGCAGAACACATCTCCCAAGTCACCGCCGAAAAATTCCAAATTGAAAATCGAATTCCCGTCAGCGGCGGCTGCATCAACCAGGGATATCAACTCATCTCCCGCAACCAAACCTACTTTATCAAACTCAACCGAGCCAGCGATCTTGCCATGTTTGAAGCCGAAGCCCAAGGCTTAGAACAAATGTGGGACACCCAAACAATTCGTGTCCCCCGGCCTATCTGTTGGGGCACAGAAGAAAACTCCGCCTATATAGTCTTAGAATGGCTAGATTTAGCAGGCAAAAACAGCGATAAAGCAGCCCATGAAATGGGAAGAAAACTCGCAGCCCTGCACCAATGGACTCCCCCAAAAAACTATCCAGCCATCAATCAATTTGGCTGGGAAATAAATAACACCATTGGCTCTACCCCCCAGATAAATAATTGGACAGAAAACTGGGCAGAATTTTGGCAAAAACACCGCATTGGCTATCAATTAAAACTGGCTAAAAATCGCGGCGCTGAGTTTAGATGTGCTTCGGAGTTATTAGAAGCAATACCAGAAATTTTAACCGGCCACCAGCCCAAACCTTCCCTCGTACACGGCGATTTATGGGGAGGAAATGCCTCGGTAACTTCATCAGGGGAGCCGGTTATTTTTGACCCCGCTGCCTATTTTGGGGATGCCGAAGTAGATATTGCTATGACAGAGTTATTCGGCGGTTTTTCAGCGGCTTTTTATCGCGGATATAGATCGGTTCTGCCCCAAAAAGACGGTTACGAAAAGCGGAAGATTTTGTACAATTTATATCATATTTTGAATCACTTTAACTTGTTTGGCGGGGGCTATGCGTCCCAAGCAGAAGCAATGATGCGGCAGCTTTTATCTTAATGGCGATTAAAGGCTGGCTAAGGAGTGGTGATGGCAAATGAGTCTTAAACAATGACTTTTGACCAATGACATTTTATGGATTACCACGTCTGCCGGTCGCCATTTTGATAACGGAGAATGCCGTTAGTTGTTGAGTGAGAATTTTCAAGGTTGTTGCTGCTAGGATGCTGGACAATTTGCAGGCCGGTGGAGGGTAGAGAGTCGGTTTCTTTACGCGCAGAATAATCATCGTTAAGACGAACAGGAGAAGGCAACCAATAAGCCAGAACACTTGAGAGTCCCCCCCAATAAAGTGCTCTTTCATTATCGGGAACACCGGCCACAAGCTTATAAACACACAACATCATCACAACAACACTAAAGGTAAAAGGGATGGCTAGCGGCCAGTGAAACTGTTCTGAGTTTTTCATAGCGGTTAATTTGGCAAAATTAGGTAAGGTCATGCCTAGGGTTTTACAATCAGATTCAGCAGCATCTCTCAAGGAAATGCTGGCTTTTTTATGAACTATGGCTTTTTACTAAGCTTTAAACGTAGATCAGGATAAGTTGAGATTGGCATCTGTGGGAATTAACAGCCTGTAAAGTGATTAAAATGCAGGATTGGGGGTGTTCCCTGAGGTTGGGGCGGTTATCCAATCTGAAATATAAAAAATCTCAACTATAATTTACTGTTAAAAATTTAATTGACTAGAGATTTTTAGCCAAGTTTATATATAATAATAAATAGAAAGACTGAACAATAAAAACAAACGTTCGCTTAGGGTCCCGTAGGGAATGCCAGCAAAAAAATTTTGTCTGTCAGCTACAAAGCAAGCACTGCTCTGGCCAACTGTTGAGAGCAAACACCAACAGGTGGCCCGCAGATCCAGCCTTTATGCCATTCCCTAGGGGAAGCTAAGCGAACGTTTGTTTATAGTTTCTGTAAAATTCTGTTAAACTTTCTGCAACCAGAGTACAATTACCAGCATAGATACAACCCTTGTACCAAAGTGAAAAAAGCCCAGCCTCCCAGACAAGCCCTTGGCTTTTGCAGCCAAAGTTGCCGGTAGAGAGGGGTGAGTTTTTGATCCAGACTGTCTGCTGGAAATCCAAAAAATAACTTTGTTTGGAGGCAATGTCAATTGTAACCAAAAAGCAGTTAATAGCAGAATTCCCCTTTTGCCGGTACGCGAGACTGGCGGTATTCACATTTGGCAGGGTAAAAAACTCGCGTCAATCCCTGTAAAATCTGAGAATGATTTACCCAGCTTTTGAAAAATTACCTATTCTTGGAGAAGCCACCTATGCTAAACCGCAAGATTTATCAACTGTGTTGCGATGGTCGGGAAGTCTCCATTTTCTTGCGGGACCAGCAACGTTGGATAGAACGTGCTCAAGTTATAGACATTGAGGGAGATTTAGTGACGTTGCGCTATGAAACCGACGAAGAAGAAGAAATCTGTTCCTGGGAAGAGATGGTGCGCTTGGAAAGCATTGGTGCTATCACCCAGAAACTAGCCTCAGTGCCGCGTGGAAACGTCGAGCCCCTCGTTTCAGATGACTGTCCAGAAGCAGAGCAAATTCGCAATACATTTCCCGACAGCAATCAAGACTAAGAGCCGAAAGCCATCAGAAGAATGCGGCGAGGAGCCGGTAAGGCGAAAGCACCAGGCCCTGGGGTTGGCTGCCCCCATTTTTTAGAGATTTGCTGTCCTAAATCTGGCCGCTTGCTGACAGCGGCGAGTCTGTTCAAATTTGCTTCTCACACCCTTAAACTGTGAAAGGTTTAACTTGAAAATCCAAAAAAAGCAGCCAGATAAACTCAAAAACTTAAACAAAGAAAAAAGTCAAAACGCCAAGTCATAAAAAAATCAAACCCCAAAAAAATAGTCATAAATTGCTGTTTATTTTTGGGGCTTATGGCAGAGGCGTTCCTTGTAGAAGAGTTTTCTCCCCAGCGTCGCCAAACAAATATTTTCTTCTGTTGATTGTGCCTTGCTTTTTCAGCGTTCATTATCCTCTGAATCTGGATTTTGCCCAGAAGAAATCGGCAGATTCACCGGCTCAAACACCGGGCAATAGCCATCCGGTGTCACCTTAAACCCAAACAGGGGTGAGGCGGAATTCCAGCAACGCTGTCCCCGGTAATGAACACACCGGCCACAACAATCCACATCGACCGGCATATCGCGCTCACTTCCCTGAGAAAGCAACTCCCGCTGCGACAGACCCCGCAACACCAACTCTTCACCCTGCCAGCGAGCAACCACCAAACCAGTATCCGCGAAATTGTGCCACCGGGAACTCAGAGAAATCGCATTTGGCAGCGTAATAGTCACCACCGACTCCTGCTCAACCAACTCTCCCTCATAATGAGCTTCCGTTACCTCCGGCTGCATAAACGTCTCGCCAATGGGAAGTTCCACCCCCATACCGGCTGCCGGTAAATGCAACTGATAACGATTTCGCAACTCATCCAAATTTGTCAGATCCGCCAAATAAGCCGGTGAGCCATGTACAAAAATAACGTGCTGGGGGCGTAAATTATGGATAAGTTGGGTTGTTCCCGGCCCATCGCAATGTTCGGCCAGCAAATAACTTTCGACCACCACCGACGCCTGCACATTCACCTCATCCAAAGCACTGTGATAACCCGGATGTTCTGGAAACAGCACCAACCAAGGGCCGGTATCCCCAGAGCAAAACTCTGCCAAAGAATCCCTTTCTTCGGTAATCACAATACAAGGCGACCGGCCCACCACACCGCGCTGATTCCGAGCCAGCCGGCGCACACGCGGACGCACCCGCTCATCCCAAAACAACGGTTGATGTTTAGCAAAATTTTGCACAGAACTCGGCAACTGCGGCAAAAGCTCCAAATAAGCATCACACCCCACCGCCACCGACTCATCCACCCAAATATCGATATCCCGGCCCGTAAAATGATGATGACTCCGCAACAGCATCAGCATTTCTTGCCCCAAACCCAGCGCCGACACCGGCAACAAAACACTCCGTCGCTGGGCAATCGCCGCATTGATCCTCTCAGCCAGTTGGTTTTCTTGACTGCGGCGGTGGGCCATACGGACGGTGCCATAACTGCCTTCGAGAATCAACACATCCGGCCCCAATCCCCGCAATTCTTCTAAATGCAGCCCCTCCACTAACCGCGAATTAGATAACAAAAAATCTCCCGTATAAAGCACTGAGTAATTGCGCTCTCGTCCGGCATAAGACAGCAAAATCGCGCTGGCTCCGGGTAAGTGGCCGGCAGGATACAATTGCGCTCCCAGTCCGGGGCGAAATTCCACCGGCGAACGTA
This sequence comes from Ancylothrix sp. D3o, assembly GCF_025370775.1. Taxonomy (NCBI): domain Bacteria; kingdom Bacillati; phylum Cyanobacteriota; class Cyanophyceae; order Oscillatoriales; family Microcoleaceae; genus Ancylothrix; species Ancylothrix sp. D3o. The sequence goes on from NZ_JAMXEX010000004.1 coordinate 74,860, forward strand.
AAGGCAGAGCTTGACAAAAATAGTGATTTTGTGGTAAATCACTGGTTGGCCAATTAAGCGGTAAAAGTTGCGCTGTCACTTCACTGGCATAAATAGGTAATTTTGGGAAAGCTTGATGCAGAGCCAATAAGCCTCTGGCGTGATCTGGATGAGCATGAGTACACAACACTAAATCTGCCGGCGGTTGATTTCGATTGGCAATTAACGCGTCGGTGTCCGTTAATCCGCAATCCAGTAAAATCCTGTGGGGCCCCATACGCACCAATAAAGACACTCCCTCGGAAGCATGACCCACACCATAGGCGTACATCTCCAACTCCAACACTTTGTTTTCACCTCAAATTTTTAAATTTGTTTGTTGTTAAACGGGCTTGGGAGCGCCCCCAGAATTAGCCTTAACTCTCACATTTTGTGGATGTAACAGTTTTGGCCCCCATCCATGACGGCGCTGTTTTTATCAAACTGTTGTTCGCGTAGCGTCCCCTAGGGATATCGCAAGATCAAGATATGTTTTTGATGCTACCAAGCTTGGAGATCCAACCTCGACTTTTTTGGCAAAACTGGTGTATTTGGGCCGGTATCTGTTTCCACATTTGTTTAGAATTGTTGCAGGCTTGTTGTATTCACCGGCACATTGCGGCCAATGCCTACGGCCCGCCTCCCCAAAACTTTGCTACTTTTCCATCCCCATCTAATAACCCTTCAGTCTTAGATAATGTATGCTCGAAAAGTTTCAAGATTTTCTTGCCTGTTGCATCGGCACCTGGAAAACCGACCGCACTTATCACTACCTCACTCGCCGTGAAGTTGAGCGTTCTCGTACCGAATTTACCGTTAAACCTTTGATTCTGGATGTCAAAGTTAAGGTGATGGCTGACAATGGCCGCACCCCACCCCCGGATCTTGATCAAATGCCCGGTTTCCATCTGGCTTTTTACACGATTTCCGAAAAAGGCGAAGTAGTCTCCCAGCAAATTAATTTGCTATTTGTACCCACCACTGACTCGTCATCGCCTATTCTTGAGGGCGATTATCTCCGAGATCGCGCCTACGAGGAGGCTAAACCGATGGTGGCTCACTTTTGCTTCAATAGCGACACCCGCGAGTTGTTGATGACCACTCATTACACCCGCGTTGTCTCGGTTGATTCAATTACTCTGGTTAATCCTGCTTTACGACTCCGCAAAATTGTTAACTATCACCGCCCTCCTGTTGGCCACCCACTCGAAAAAGTGGCTTTGGTTGGTTTTGGTGTGGAAATCAAAGATGTTTAATCTCTGATCGGGTTTTGCATTTTCTGGCTGTGCTGCTTGCTCCTTGTCTAACAGCAGTAGTCCGCCCCTGCTTTTTCAGGGGGTTGGGGGCACTAAATTCTTAAAACATTGAACTTCTGTTCACTACTGCCTAACTCCTATGAACGTTCTCTCGCCCGACTCCGGCCTTATTTCTCTGTCCCGATTTTGCTTTTTTATATTATCTCTACTCCAACAAGTTTATGTTAGCAAAGTTCTAAAAACTTAATATTTATTTATAAAAATTACCCGAAAAAGGTTGCCGCTATTCAACAAAAGGCTGGGAATTGCTTAAATCAAATGTTCTAGCAAATGTTAAGTTAGAGAGCAACAGCAAAAAAAAGTGTTTTTTCCCTTTCTGCTTGATCCTTGAAGCTCAAAGGTCGATCCTTTCTTCTTTAGTCCCCTCGCTGGAAAATTCCAAATGCTCACCGATTCGATGTATTTTGGAATATTGGCTGTAATAACCACGCCACATAACCAGTCTGTTGCAGAAGATGGCAAGCGCCCATACGTCCGCAAAGGTGGCAGAAATTGCCCTCCTGACTGGCTTGGCAGAGGGAATTGAGCTTCTTTTTGTTTTAATTCTAATATTGAGGTGTTTTTCTATGCTGGGGATATCAACCACCGGGTTTTCTTCTTCAAGCAACTACAACAACCGTATTTTTTATGTAGAGGTACAGGGGCTTGGAGGTAATGATTTGGTGCGAACAAGCCACTATACTTTAACTGTCCCTTACAGCCAACTTTCTAAGACGATGCAGCGCATCAATCGTCAGGGAGGCCACATTGTTAGCGTAAGGCCAGAATCAGCTTTGCATTTGACGGAGCCTTTGGCGGATTATTTGTCTGGGGTGCCGGCTTTAGCTCTTCAGCCGGCTACTTCTTCTGATGTTGGTGATGCGGAAATGTCTAAAGTAGACGAACCGGCTGAAGTTATTTCTGCTGAACCTGAGACAACCGACGCTAAAGTAGACGAACCGGCTGAAGTTATTTCTGTTGAACCGGACACAACCGAAGCTAAAGCAGAAGAACCGGCTGAAGTTATTTCTGCTGAACCTGAGACAACCGAAGCTAAAGTAGACGAACCGGCTGAAGTTATTTCTGTTGAACCTGAGACAACCGAAGCTAAAGCAGAAGAACCGGCTGAAGTTATTTCTGTTGAACCCGATACAACCGAAGCTAAAGC
>NZ_JAMXEX010000004.1:377440-467531 GCF_025370775.1 Ancylothrix sp. D3o
CGCAAACTCTTTATTATTTTTCGCTGGATTTATCTAATGAGGGTTTGCAAAAAACGCCTGAGTTTAAGGAGTTTGTTAAGCAGTTCCCGAATCCGAATACTTATTTGAAGGCGGCTTCTTATTTGATGCACAATGATAGTTTCTCGACAATTCGAGATTTTATTTTGGCGCAAAGTAGTAGTGTTTTTCAAGATGATTCGGGGATGCCGATCAAGTATTTTGATAAGGCTAAGTGGGATGTTAATTTGTTTGGTAATTACACCGGCCCGATTGATTTGTTTAGTGTTAGATATCAATCGGATTTACGCCAAATGTACCAATCAGATAAGAATGTTAAACCGCTTACTTTTGGCATTGGTTATAAGTATGAGGTTAATGAGTCTAATTTGATGTTGGCGCAGTCTAAGGAACGTTCGGCATCTAAACCTTAGAAACAATGTTAAAAGCCCGGTTTCTGGCAGTAACCGGGTTTTTAAATTATCTGCTCATTTTGTCAAAAATTTGGATAATTTGTTTGAAGAGGGGAAAATCGCCGCGAGTTTCTAAGATTGAGCGGACTATGACAATAAAATTTTGGTCGGGGGTAGTGTCGGGGGTAATGAGTTTGCTGGCGGGGTAGTAACTTATGTCTTCGGCTTTTAATTCATTGGTTCTGCCGGTTTCGATTTTTTCTTTCTCTTGGCTCCAACAAAGATTTTTTCCCCGCAATGCAACTTGAAACCAAACGATTTGCTGATTTTTTATATCGAGAAATATGTCAAAATATGGCTCTTCTCCTTGATACCAAAGCCTGGTTGTGCCATCTTTTTCGGATTTTAATAATTTTGGGTTGATTTCGTGTAAGGAAGCGCCGAGGCTGGCAATTTCATTTTGATTGATGGTTGCCATATTTTTACCGCCTTTAAATTTTTTATACTTAACTAATTAACTTTTCAGGACAGTTATTTTTTATCCGTAATTTTTTGACTATCCGGCGGCTGTTTTATTCTTGTTTGGCGGGGGATAAATAAGTGCTTAGGGTGTTTTCTAATTTCTGGGCAATTCCTTCAATCCAGATTTCATCTTGCCTTGTATAGGAGCGTGGGGCGTTGGCGGCTAATATGAAAACGCCTTTATCTCCCAAGGGCTGACAAATAATGCCTTGTGTATTTTCTGGTAAATAATCAAACTCTATGCTCCCTGGATAAAGTTTTAAGTTTACTAAATAAACCGCCTTTTGTTTGTCTAATACTCTCTTGACAATTGCCCCCGGAGTAAGTTCTTTTTTGGGTGCTAAAATTCCCCGTCTTAATAAGACTTGCCCCCCATACCATACCAATACTGAACGGGTGACAGTATTGGTAAGCAATAAATGCGACGCCCAGGCTAATTCTGTTTTCACCGGCTCTGGTAAACTGGGTTCTAATTCAAACCCTTCTTCGCCAATTAGTTGCACTGAATCGGGCAATTTTGGCTGTACTTGTTGCCATATTAAGCCGGTTAATATTAACACTCCGGATAATATCACCCCCAGGGCATCCGAGCGAGCTTGAGAATTTGTTAAATCTGGTGTCAGGAGGCGATTAAGAAACAGCAATACTCCAAACAGGGAACCGACTACAAGGGGAAGCCGGCGCAGCACTTGATTAGGATCTGATTTTGTCATTTGTCATTTGTCCTTTGTCATTTGTAAATTGTACGCGTGTCCTGTGTCAGGGGTGGGTACTCGCGGCAAGGCGCCTACAGGTCATTTGTCATCGATAAATCAAAAACATCTCTTGACAAAATTAATATTTTGTGATACTTTATCCCTTCAACAAAGGACTAATGACAATTGACAAATGACAAATAATTATTCTTCTCCGGGTTCAAGGATACGCTGGAAAAGGTAGCCGGTGCCGCGAGCGGTCAAAATGAGTTCTGGGTTGCTGGGGTCGTCTTCCAGCTTGGCCCTAAGACGAGAAATATGAACATCAACCACACGAGTATCAACATGGCGTTCGGGAGTATAACCCCAAACTTCTTGTAAAATTTCTGAACGAGAGAAGGGTTCGCCAGACCGGCTCACGAGTAATTCTAACAAACTAAACTCCATGCCGGTTAAACGAATACGCTCATCACCCTTATAAACTTGACGCTTATTCGTATCAATGCGGATACTGCTAACATGAATTACTCCAGAACTCGGTATGCCGCTGGCTCCGGTTTTATCCACACGCCGCAAAACCGAACGAATGCGAGCCTCAAGTTCTTTTGGCGAAAAAGGCTTCACCACATAATCATCGGCACCAAGTTCGAGTCCGGTAATCCGATCTGCCACATCCCCAAGGGCTGTTAGCATGATGATGGGAACATCAGACTCCTTTCGCAACTCCTGACAAACGCCGTAGCCGTCGAGCTTAGGCATCATTACATCCAACACCACCAAGTCGGGAGTAGCATTGCGGAATGTTTCGAGGGCTTCTTCCCCGTCGGCTGCTGTGACCACATCATAGCCAATCATCGAGAGGCGAGTTTCCAAAATGCGGCGGATACTGGCTTCATCATCCACGACCAGTATTTTTTCCTTATGGTTTTCCAAGCTGCCTATCGCTCCTTAAGTGTGATTTCTAAAGATTAATTTTTACTACTGTACCATTACAATTGTCTGATTTTCCAAGGTATCAATTAAGCTGAAAATATTGCTATTCTTAGCCTTCAAGTTTTTTTAAGATTTGTTTCACCTAACAAAACGTCTTTAACACCTAAAAGAATGCCTAAGTCTCGAACCCTCTACGTTTGTACCGAATGCGGTGGCGAGTTCCCACAGTTTTTTGGCAAATGTCCAGCTTGTGATAGTTGGAACTGCCTTGAAGAGCAAACCGTGTCTGATGCGCTGACTACTTCCGCTCGCGCCAGCATGAGTAGTAGTTCTTGGATGAAAGACTCCAAGCGCAACCCGGAAGCCAAAGAAGGCCAGCCGCGTTCGTCTTTTAAGTTATCGCAAATTGCCGATACCGCTATTAGCCGCTCTGGGTCGGGTTTTAGCGAACTCGACCGCGTGCTGGGGGGTGGTATTGTCCCCGGATCTCTGGTACTGATTGGCGGTGAACCGGGAATTGGAAAATCGACGCTTTTGCTACAAGTTGCTAACCAAATTTCTTATAGTTCTCGTGTTTTGTATATTTCTGGCGAAGAGTCTGGACAGCAGGTAAAATTGCGAGCACAACGGTTACAAGTTTATGAACCGGCCCCTGCGGAAGAACCGGCCCAGGAACCTCCCTCTGCTCCTCAAGGTTTCGGACAGTTAGCGCTGCCCCATACTATCAACAATGGCAACAAAGAACCGGCAACAAAACCGGCTGCTAACGAAACAAATTTTTATTTATTACCAGAAACAAATTTAGAAGAAATTCTCCGCGAACTGGAATCACTGAAACCAAATTTAGCGATTATTGATAGTATCCAAACGATCTTTTTTCCTTCGCTAACTTCTGCACCGGGTTCTGTGGCGCAGGTGCGGGAATGTACAAATGCTTTAATGCAGGTAGCAAAGCGAGAAAATATCACTTTATTTATTGTTGGTCATGTTACCAAAGAGGGGGGAATTGCCGGCCCGCGTGTGTTGGAGCATTTAGTGGATACGGTGTTATTTTTTGAGGGAGATCGCTTTGCTTCTCACCGGCTTTTACGCTCGATGAAAAACCGTTTTGGGGCGACTCACGAAATCGGTGTTTTTGAGATGATTGCTAATGGCTTGCGGGAAATTTCTAATCCTTCGGAGTTGTTTTTAGGCAGTCGAGAGGATACAATTTCTGGCAGTTCTACGGTGGTTGCTTGTGAGGGTACTCGTCCTATTGTTGTGGAGGTGCAAGCGTTGGTTAGTCCTGCTAGTTTTGGGGCTCCGCGTCGCGCTACAACGGGGGTGGATAGTAATAGACTTGTGCAAATTTTAGCGGTTTTGGAAAAGCGCGTTGGTGTGCCTTTGTCTAAGCTTGATACTTATGTGGCGACGGTTGGGGGTATTGGTGTGCATGAACCGGCGGCGGATTTAGGTGTAGCAATTGCGGTGGTTGCTTCGTTTCGTGATCGGGTGGTTGATCCTCATACGGTTATTATTGGTGAGGTTGGTTTGGGTGGTCAAGTTCGTGCGGTTTCTCAGTTGGAGTTACGGTTACGGGAGGCTGCGAAGTTGGGGTTTAAACGGGCGATTATTCCGAAGGGTCAAATGCCTCCTGATTTGGGTTTGAAGATTGTGCCGGTGGCTAAGGTTTTGGATGCTATTTTGGAGGCTATTCCTGGGCCGTCTACTTCTGTTAGTAATGGGCCTTCTTTTGATGATGAGGATGAGGATGGGGATATTTTTGGGGAGGATGATGATGAGCCGGTTTTTTAACCGCAGATGTTAGGCAGGCAGGATGCCTGCCCCACTACAGATGAACGCAGATGTAGGTAGTAGAGACGTAAGGCGCGGAACGTCTTTGAGGCGGAACTTTGAGGTTTAGCGGGGGGTTTTGGTGGATAATCGCCAAAGCGGATTTGTTTGATAAACCGGCTTTTTAGGGGTTGAGACTATGGCGGGTGGTTTATTTGAGAAAGTTTGCGTGTTCTGGTGTGTTTATTCCTTTGACGTTTGGTAGTAGGTTGGAGCCGGTTTAAAAGTGTTAGTTTTGGGTAAACCGGCCCCAAAAAATTTACTCGGCGCTCAAAAATTCTAAGTAGGAATTGCTTAACTCTTTAACAGCAAGTTCATAAAATTTCTGGCCGTGTTCGGGGGTGGCGAGGTCTGGGTTTGACCCCATTCTGCCATCAGGAAACCGGCGGCGAAAATCAGCAGCCCCATAAATTTTATGTTGATGGGAAACTTCTTCAGAAAGGGGTGCTTTTTTGATGGCTTCTGGATAGGCAAATTGAGTTAAGGCAACTTCGCTGGGTGTGGCGTGGGAACCTTCTTGATCGCCGTATAATTCTTTGGCTAATTTGTACACGGAACCGCACATAAACCAGTTGCCTATTTGACATTGTACGCGGTCGGCGTTGGGGATTTTTAAATCGTCGAGATAGGCGTAGGTTTCGGAAAAGGCTGCTTTGAGGGTGGCGATGTTTCCTCCATGTCCGTTGATGAAATAAAATTTGGTAAAGCCATATTTGGCGAGGCTGCTTACATAGTCTCGGATAAGTAAAATTAGGGTGCTAGGTTTGAAGCTAATGCTGCCAGGAAAGGCGGTATGATGTAGGGCCATTCCGACGTTGATGGTGGGGCCAACAAGGGCGCCGGTGGCTTCTGCTACGCCTTTTGAGATGACTTCGGCACAAATGGCATCTGTGCCGATGAGGCCGGTGGGGCCGTGTTGTTCGGTGGAACCGATGGGAAAGATGATGCCGGTGGAGGTTTGCAGGTAGGTTTCGATTTCGGGCCAGGTACTTAGGTGGAGTTGCATTGATGGTTTGTGGAAATTGTACTTTGCATGATCCTAGCGGGGTTCTGGATGGGGCTGGGAGTTAGAATTGAGAAGATGTTTTAAAAAAAGTTGATGTTAAAAGTTTCTACGAGTGCGCCGGCTGATGTGATTTCTGGGTTTCATGCTTTGTCTGATCCTCTGCGTTTGCAGGTTTTGGATCTGTTGCGCGAACGTGAGTTATGTGTTTGTGAACTTAGCGAAAGTTTGCAGGTTGCTCAGTCTAAGTTGTCTTTTCATTTGAAGACGCTTAAGGAGGCTGGTTTGGTGCGGTCGCGTCAGGAGGGCCGGTGGATTTATTATTGTTTGAATTTGCAGCAGTTTGTGGCGCTTGAGCAGTTTTTGGCGGAATACCGGCGTTTTAGTGAGATTTTGCCGGCTCGCCGGTGTGAAGAAAAATCTTAATTGACTGTTTTTTTTATTATTAATTCTGAGGTTTGAAGAATTTTCTAACCTTGTTTTTAACTTTGATAGAAGTTGATTTAAGGTAAATAACATATAAGGTACATAAAAGCAAGAGGAAAGATCCCCCTTGTAGCCTTGTCTGAGAAAAATTACTAATAGTAAAAATATAGCTTTACCTAAATTTAACCTTTATTTAATATTGGTTTAAACCAGCGATTAACTTGGCTGTTTAAAGTTATCCAGTACGCTTGGGAATGTTCCCTTTAACTGCCTTTTTGGAAATCTTATGGTTTCTCAACTTTATTCAAAACGCACTGCTTTTGTCGCCTCGGCAATTGCTCTATCTTTCGGTTTAGCTTCTTGTAGCGGTTCTGGGACAAAAGAAGCCGGTAACACAACAGGATCTACTCCAGCAGCAGGAGGAAATACACCGGCTGCAACGACGGCGGCGGGTGGCGGTCAAACTGTGAGATTAAGTGGTGCCGGTGCAACATTCCCTGCGCCACTTTATGAAACTTGGTTTGCGGAATACAACAAGAAAAACCCCAATGTTCAGATTAGCTATCAGTCGGTCGGTAGCGGTGCTGGGGTAGAACAATTTACCAAAGGAACGGTAGATTTTGGTGCTAGTGATACGGCGATGAAAGATGACGAAATCGCCAAAGCACCGAATGGCGCTTTGATGGTTCCCATGAGTGCGGGTAGTATTGTTTTGGCATATAATGCACCCGGAGTTACTAGCTTGAAACTCCCGCGCCAAGTTTACACCGATATTTTCTTGGGCAAAATTACGAAATGGAATGATGCAGCGATTGCGGCAGCAAACCCTGGTGTAAACTTGCCGGATAAAGCGATTACTGTTGTACATCGTTCTGATGGTAGCGGTACAACCGGCGTGTTTACAAAACACCTCACTGCTATTAGTGAAGATTGGAAAAATGGCCCCGGTGAAGGTAAAAGTGTAAGCTGGCCGGTGGGCAATGGCGGTAAAGGAAATGAAGGCGTTACTGAACTGATCAAACAAACTGAAGGCGCGATTGGTTACGTTGAATATGGCTATGCCAAAAACAATGGTTTATCGATGGCAACTTTAGAAAATAAAGCCGGCAAATTTGTAGAACCAACGCCAGAAGCGGCAGCAAAAACTCTGGCTGCGGTGCAACTTCCTGAGAATTTCCGCGCTTTTATTCCTGATCCTGAAGGCGAAGCTTCTTATCCAATTGTTAGCTACACTTGGTTGTTAGTTCCCAAGAAAATTGAAGACACAGCCAAAGCGCAAGCGCTGGAAAATGTCATCAAATGGGGTTTGACAGAGGGGCAACAAATGAGCTCTCAACTTGGTTATGTTCCCCTACCTAAAGAAGTCGTTGACAAAGTTACCCCAGTAGTTGATGCTATTGCGCCGTAATTAGTGATTGATGACTGGCGATTAGCAAAAACTAGAGTTTAGCAACCCGGTTTGTTCAAAGAAACCGGGTTTCTTGTACTAAGAGTGCATTTTGGGACACATTTAAACTTAGAATAGACATTGACCCTTGCGGGGCTTGTTTTTCAGCAAAATCATTTATGAGCATTCACCTAAAAAACGGCGGGGACACTCGTTCGCTTACTTTTATAGAAACCGTTGAGCGGATAATGAACATCTTCTTTATCCCCTTGACTCAAATTTGTGCGTTTGCCATTGTTGGCATTTTGCTGTGGATGACTTTTGTGGTGGGGACGCAAGCATTGCCGGCTATTAGCCAATTTGGTTTGGGGTTTTTGAGTGCGACAAATTGGGACCCGGTACGCGATGAGTTTGGTGCTTTTCCACAACTTTATGGCACTATCGTTAGTTCGATTATTGCATTGCTGTTTGCTGTGCCGGTGGGTTTGGGTGTGGCGCTATTTTTGAGTGAAGATTTTTTGCCGCCAAAACTTCGGGTGATTCTTGCTTTTTTGGTGGAATTACTTGCAGCTATTCCTAGCGTGGTTTATGGTTTATGGGGACTTGCAGTTATTGTTCCCTTGTTTAAAGTAGTAGGAAATTGGTTGTACAGCACTTTTGGTTGGTTGCCCTTTTTTAGCACTCCTCCTAGCGCCACCGGCCTCGGAATGTTCCCAGCCGGTTTAGTATTAGCAATTATGGTTTTACCTACCATTGCTGCAATTTCTCGTGATGCTTTAATTTCTTTACCTCCCGATTTACGACAAGCTGCTGTTGGGCTTGGTGCCACGCGCTGGGAAACAATTATTCAAGTATTAGTGCCTGCTGCTTTTTCTGGGATTGTTGGTGCTGTAATGTTGGCATTAGGTCGTGCGTTGGGTGAGACAATGGCTGTTACCCTTTTGATTGGTAATTCTAATCAAGTTAATTCGTCTATTTTGACACCGGCTAGCACCGTTGCTTCTTTGCTGGCTAATCAATTTGCGGAAGCCGGTGGATTACAAGTTTCGGCGTTGATGTATGCTTCTTTGGTGTTGTTTGCTCTGACTTTGTTGGTGAATATTTTGGCTGAGTTATTGGTGCGAAGAGTTCAAAGAATTTAAGGGTTTTTTACTGGATTTTTTGACAACTGGAAAAAATTAGAATGGTGGGCAGAGCGCCCCTACTTTTATGGATCAATCTGACAAGTTTTCTGAAAGTGGATATCCCAGCAGAAGCCTCAAAAAGTCGGCTAATTCTCCTCGCACACTGTTCGGGATGGCGATGACAGGCTTAACGTTTTTTGCTGCTTTTGTTGCGCTTTTGCCTTTGTTTTTGGTGCTGGCTTATGTAGTAATTCGCGGCGGAAACCGGCTCAGTTTTGCGCTTTTTACGGAATTACCACCCACCCCAATGCAGTTGGTGGGCGGCGGTTTTGGTAATGCTATCCAAGGCACTTTAATTATGGTGGCGCTTGGGGCATTAATTAGTATTCCTGTTGGGGTACTGGCGGCGATTTATATGACTGAGTTTGCCCGCGATACTAAAGCTGCTGATTGGATTCGATTTTTTACCAACGTCCTTAGTGGGGTTCCTTCTATTATTGTCGGGGTTTTTGCCTACGGGGTGTTGGTTTTAACGTTCAAAAATTACTCGGCTTTGGCTGGGGGTTTTGCGCTTTCTGTGTTGATGTTGCCAATTATTGTTAGGGCAACTGAGGAAGCTTTGAAGTTGGTTCCGCTGGAAATTCGCCAAGGTGCGATTGGTTTGGGGGCCACGAATTTTCAAACTGTTGTTAGGGTGGTTTTACCGGCAGCTATTCCTGCTATTGTTACCGGCACAACTTTAGCAATTGCTCGCGCTGCGGGCGAAACTGCACCGCTTTTGTTTACGGCTCTTTTTAGTCAGTTTTATTTGCCGGTAAGCGAAGAAGGAGTGGGGGCTTTAAATCAGCCGGCGGCTTCTTTGGCGGTTTTGGTTTATAACTTTGCCACTCGTCCTTATGAAAATCAAAAAGAGTTGGCTTGGGCTGCTTCTTTGATTTTGGTTTTGTTAGTTTTGACAACCAGTATTATCGCTCGTTTGGCCACTGCTCGCCGTACTTATTAATTTTTTGGTTCCGCGCTTTGTACAGGCGTTGCGCGCTTTGTACAGACGTTCCGCCGGAACGTCTCTACCACCCCCCAATGTCGGGTACGTTCGCTTGAAACGTGCCTGATTTTTTTTCGGGCCGGTATTGACATATCAACTTTTCTTGAAATAAGATAAAAGTGAAAAGAAAATAAACCTTGTAAGGGTAGCTGAAATGAACAGCCCAGCAAGCACCGGCCCCGCAGTCAAAGCCGGCAACTCATTAAGTTTTTTTGAAAGATACCTCACGCTCTGGGTGTTTCTCTGCATTGTCGCCGGCATTGCTTTAGGCCGGTTGTTCCCTGGCGTAGCCGTCGCTCTTGACGCGATGAGCATTTATCAGGTATCGATTCCAATAGCAATTTGCCTGTTTTTTATGATGTATCCCATCATGGTAAAAATTGATTTTACCCAGGCAACAAATGCCATTAGAGCACCTAAGCCGGTGATTTTAACCTTGGTGGTCAATTGGTTAATTAAACCCTTTACAATGGTCGTTTTAGCTCAATTTTTCTTAGGGCAATTATTCCGGCCATTGATCACCGGCACCGAGATAGTACGCGGCGCTGAAATTTCCCTAGCAAACTCCTATATTGCCGGCACCATTTTATTAGGAATTGCCCCTTGTACTGCAATGGTGCTGATGTGGGGATATTTATCCTACGGAAATCAAGCACACACCCTTGTCATGGTTGCAGTTAACTCCTTGACAATGTTGTTTCTTTATGCTCCATTAGGCCGATGGTTACTGGCAGCAAACGATTTAGTTGTACCCTGGCAAACAATTGTTTTATCGGTTTTAATTTATGTCGGGTTGCCTTTAGCAGCGGGTATGTATAGCCGATATTGGATACTCAAAAATAAAGGCAAAGAATGGTTTGAGAAAAAATTTCTTAACTATCTCACGCCAGTAGCCATTTCTGCTTTGCTGATTACCTTAGTTTTGCTATTTGCATTTAAAGGAGATTTAATTGTTAAAAACCCTTTGCATATATTGTTAATTGCCGTGCCGCTTTTCCTGCAAACTAACTTTATTTTCCTGATTTCTTATGTAGCAGCCCAAAAAATGAAGCTTAGCTACGAAGATTCAGCACCGGCAGCCTTAATTGGTGCCAGCAATCATTTTGAAGTTGCAATTGCTACCGCCGTGATGTTATTTGGTTTAAATTCTGGGGCAGCATTGGCAACCGTTGTGGGAGTTTTAATCGAAGTGCCGGTGATGTTAATGTTGGTAGAAGTTTGCAAAAAAACTGCTTTTTGGTTTCCCAGAAATCCCGAAAAAGCGAGTTTAAGAGATCCCCGGTGTTTGTGATTGAAAAAACAGTTTCCGAAGGACAAATGACAAATGAAAAAAGTAATGTTTGTGTGCAAAAGAAATTCTTGCCGGTCGCAAATGGCAGAAGGATTTGGGAGAATATTAGGGAAAGGTAAAATTGAAGTTGTCAGTTCAGGATTAGAAGCTAGTAGAGTTCACCCCACAGCCGTGCAAGTTATGTCAGAAATTGATATAGATATCACCGGCCAAAAATCCAAAGCCTTGAGTGATTTTAAAGCCGAAGATTTTGATGCAGTCATTTCCTTGTGTGGGTGTGGAGTAAACTTACCCGAAGAATGGGTAACAAGAGAAATTTTTGAAGATTGGCAACTCGAAGATCCCGATGGTAAACCCTGGGAAACTTTTCAGAGAGTACGGGATGAAATCAAAGAAAAAGTAGAAAAATTAGTCAATAGCCAGTAGTCATTTGTACCAGTGACCACAGCCAGAGATTAAAATAACTTATCTTTAGCATAGACCATAAGCAGAAGAGACAGATTTTAGTGTATTTATGGGGGTAGATGTAAACCCTTAACTTCCCCCAGTATGTTTTCTATAGACTCATCAAAGAGTCCCACCATGCCAGAAATCGGACAAACAGGCAGAATTCTAGTCGTGGAAGACGAGGCATTGATCCGCGATATGCTCGTTTTAGCCTTAGAAGAAGAAGGCTTCTCGGTAACAACCGCCCCCGACGGACGAACAGCCTTAAACTTAATTAGCGAAACCACGCAAAAACAGGGGGAATTTCCCTTTGATGCCATGATACTTGACTTAATGCTGCCGCAAGTCAACGGTCTGGATTTGTGCCGGTTGTTACGCCATCAAGGTAATAACGTTCCGATTTTAATTTTAAGTGCCAAAGTCAGCGAAACCGACCGGGTTCTGGGGCTAGAAGTAGGCGCAGACGACTATCTCACCAAACCGTTTAGTATGCGGGAATTGGTCGCCCGAATGCGAGCCTTATTGCGCCGGCAACGTTTAAACTACCAACCTCAACCGCAAACCCTAAACTTTGGCGACATCACCCTTTACCCCCAAGAATGTCGCGTTATTGTCCGGGGAGAAGAACTCAATCTCTCGCCCAAAGAATACCGCTTACTGGATTTATTTATGAGTTCCCCCCGTCGCGTCTGGTCGCGTGATCAACTGCTAGATCAAGTGTGGGGGGCTGATTTTATCGGCGATAGCAAAACTGTAGACGTGCATATTCGCTGGTTGCGCGAAAAACTCGAACGTGACCCCAGCCAACCAGAATATATCATCACAGTTCGAGGCTTTGGATATCGGTTAGGGTAGTGATTACAGGTTAGTTAAACTTTCTTAATCTAGCCTGTACTGATCTACCTCACACACATACGCGGATGGCCTTTGTTGCATTTTTACTCGGCTTGGCTGTTGGACTTGGCTTGTTTGTGGTACAACGGCTTTGGCTTAACCGGCAGTATAAAAGTTTGTTGCGAACGTTGCCAGATGAAGGGTTAGGAGACTCATTACCAGCCCTGGTGCGCTTGCGGCGGGCTATTGCTATTGCTAACCAACATCAACATAACCTCACAGAACAACTGCTAACCTGGCAACAAATTTTACAAGTTGCGCCTGTGGGTTATTTGCAAGTCGATGAAGAAAATCAACTGCTGTGGTGTAACCAGCAAGCCAGACAACTCTTAAGTATTCAAAACTGGGAACCGGAACGCTCGCGCTTGCTGCTGAAAGTCGTGCGTTCTTATGAACTTGACTACCTCATCGAACAAACCCGCACCAACGCCCAACCTTCTCAACGAGAATGGGTGTTTCATCCGGCGGTGGCGGATGCGGAGGCGATGGGAAGGGTGCGAAGTTTGACCCTGCGGGGTTATAGTTGGCCTTTGCCGAATGGTCAAGTCGGTGTTTTTCTGGAAAACCGGCAAGATGCGGTGACATTGATCCAAACTCGTAATCGCTGGGTGTCGGACTTGGCCCATGAACTGCGAACGCCGCTTACTTCAATTCGTCTGGTAGCCGAAGCCTTGCAATTGCGTCTCGAACCTCCCACCCGGACTTGGGTTGAGCGAATGCTGGGCGAAACCAACCGCTTGATTAAATTAGTCCAAGATTGGCTGGATCTGATTTCAATTGAAGCAGATCCAAGTAAAAATCTTTCGCTGAAAGTTCTGGAAGTTCACAGTTTAATTCAAACTGCGTGGCAAACTCTTGAACCGCTTGCTCGACCAAAACAACTTAATTTTGTCTATTCTGGCCCGACAAACATCAGCCTGGTTGCAGATGAATCACGCTTGATGCAAGTGTTTCTGAATTTGTTTGATAACAGTATTCGCTATAGTGGGGCCGGTGAGACGGTACAAGTGGAAGTTAAACTTTTACCTTCGCTGGAAAACCCTATAAATTTGCAAATAGATTTGATAGATACCGGCCCTGGTTTTCCCGATACTGATTTAGCTTATGTTTTTGACCGGCTTTACCGAGGTGAACCTTCTCGCGTTCGCAACAGTTCTATAGCTCCCGAACAATCAGAACAATCTCGCCTATCGACCGTTAGCAACGGCAGCGGTTTGGGTTTGGCGATTGTCCGTCAAATTATTATCGCTCATGGTGGCGAAATCAGCGCCCAAAATCATCCCCGTACTGGCGGCGCTTGGTTGAAAATTATCTTACCTTATGTAAAGGAGGAGGATCTGCCTTGATATGTGTGCACTTTTTGCTGTCCAACTTTAGGCAGCTAATCTATAAAATTTTTACTCCAATCCTTACAATTTTCGCTATTATTGATACTTACTCGCTGAAAAATTTTTTGCCTAAATCACCGGCTATCTATAAGCGGCCCATCACGGCTTTTGAAAGTGAGTTTTCTTTGGTTTTATACCTTGGTTTCCTAAACCCCTACCCAGCCTGATTTTTTGTTTTTAACCTAGCTATTTTATTGTTGAGCGACTAGAGGTGAATTCTGCTTCTTCTAATCCCAATTCTGAAAGAACCCATTTTGAGCGGCAAATCAAACGCTTAGAGCGTGATGTGTTGCGGATGGGTGCTTTGGTAGAAAATACTTTTCGTCTCAGCCATAAAGCTTTGTTTGAGCGAGATTTGGCGGCGGCTGAGGCTATCCCCCATCTTGACAAACAAATTGATCAGTTTTATCGGCAAATTGAGTCGGATTGTGTTTTGTTAATGACTCTCCAAGCCCCTGCTGCTAAGGATTCCCGGCTTTTGGGTGCGTTTATGCAGCTTGTGCGCGATATTGAACGCATCGGCGATTATGCTAAGGATCTTGCCGAAATTGCGATTAAGCTTTTCCCTTACACTCCCCACGCTTGTATGCCTCAAGTTGAGGTAATGTCTAAACACGCTCAAGCTATGCTGGCGACGAGTTTGGTGGCGCTGGCTGATTTAAATGCTGAGGTGGGAATTCACCTTAAGGAGCAAGATTCTGTTGTTGATGATGCCTACAGTAATCTTTATGATACTCTGGCCCACCAACGCGATATCCAAGGCGTGATTGAGCCGATTTTACTGCTGGTTTTGGTGATTCGTCATATTGAGCGGATGGCTGATCATGCTACAAATATTGGTCAGCGTGTGGCTTATATTGTGACCGGTCATCGCTGTTGATTGGGGGCTTTTTTCTCACCCCAGAGGGCTTACAGCAGCTATCGAGAGGGGATAACTGAAGGTTATCAAGGTTTTAATGTTTTTTTAATTTTGGGTTTGTAGGATGGTGATGGCTTTTTTCTGCCGTTTTTTCCATCCCTGCCTGAAATCTTTTTTTTGCGGCTTGCCTGTCTGCAAATGACAGTTTTTTGGCCCATATTTCACGGCCAATTTTGCCTCTTATACCGGCCTATTTAAAAGGAAGTGGTCAAAGAAAAATTGCTGTAATTCAAGCGAGCAAATAGCTGTATAATTTAAAATTATCTTTAATCCGATTGAATGAGTATTTTATAAGGGAAAGTTTGTCGGCTGTCTGGCAAGTTTTGCTATTTTTTAGAATATCTAAGCACGAAATTTGTTATGTCTTTGAAACGCCGTGATTTGTTGATGTTTTTGAGTGGGGCTGCCGGTGTTGTTGCTGCCGGTGGTGTTTTGCCCTCTTGTGTTCCACAAAATAAGAATAAACTGCCTTTTTCTCCCATTAAAGGGCCCATGCCTTTAACTACCGACGGCTTAGAACCGGCAAAACAACCAGAAGCTTATAAAAGCTTTGAAGTGGTGGATGATTTGGTGTTACCGGCCGGTTTTAGCTACCAGGTAATCGCGGCTTGGGGGGATAAAGTGGGGGATTCTCGGTTTGGTTACAACAATGATTATCTGTCGTTTGTGGAAACGGCAGCCAATGAAGGTTATCTAGGCGTTAACTTTGAATACATCAGTGATAAAGCTTGGATGCAAACGATAGAGCAAGTTTTGGGGTTTAGTGTGCCGGTTGAGGAAGTGATGGCGGCGCTGAAAAAAACCAATAAAAAAGAAATCAATGCCTTTGCTTTGCCGGAAAATGACCCAATTAAGGCAAAAATCCGCGAAATTTGTAAACAAGCGTTGATTGATCAAGGTTTAGGAGTGATTTCGCTGCGCCGCAAAAGTGATGGAACTTGGGAACGCACTTTTTCAAAGGCTGACCGGCGGATCACCGGCATTTCTGGTTTAGAAGATAATCGCTATTTGAAAGCCACCGGCCCTGCTGTGGCAATTTTCAAGAAAAAACAAGGTTTGGGTTATATCGATAAACTTGGTGAACGAATTATTGGTACTTTTGCCAATTGTGCGGGGGGTACGACGCCTTGGGGAACGATGTTGAGTGGGGAAGAGAATTTTCAAGCCCAAGTACCTGAGCCGGTTTATGCTGATGGAACATCTGCTGATCCAAGCGAGTTGGGTTTCAGCGCCGAAAGCATTGATGGACAGGGAAATGTTTTCGGACTGGCGGGGAATAAATACGGCTGGGTGGTGGAACTTGACCCAGCGAACCCAAACGACACCGGCACAAAGCATACTTGGTTGGGACGTTATCGCCATGAGGCGGTGGGTGTGCGAGTTGAGAGCGGTAAACGCTTGGCTTTTTATTCTGGGTGCGACCGGATGGGCGGTCATTTGTATAAATTTGTGAGCCGCGATGGGGTGAAAAATCCAACGGATAAATCTAACTCAAAGCTCTTGACAAATGGAATGCTTTATGGAGCAAAATTTAATGCTGATGGGACAGGGACTTGGATTGCTTTAAATGCAGATACGGCGGTGAATCCTGATAGGCCGGCAGATATGGTGGGGGGGTTGATTTTGTTGCCGAACCGGGAAAAAGGCAAAGCAGCATATCAGCAAGTGAGACAAGAGACAGCGATTGAGGCTTTTAAGAAAAAGTATAAAAAGTTGGGAGATTTATACACCGGCACCGCTGAGGAAAAACAAGGGGCGATTTTGATAGATGCTCATTATGCGGGGAATGCGGCGGGGGTGACTTGTACGGCGCGGCCAGAGGATACGGAAATTGCGCCGGATGGTTCGCTTTATATTACGTTTACGGCGGGGATGTCGGGGAAGGAAGGCGGGCCAGATCAGCGGATTTTTAAGGGGCCAAAGGGGGAGGTGCCTTATCCGTTTGGCTGGGTGATGCAGCTTGTGGAGGATGGGAATGATCCGGCGGCGATGCGGTTTGGTTGGAAGATGGCGGCGACTGGGGGGGAACCGGCTTCTGGTGGGATGGGTTTTTCTAACCCTGATAATTTGTTGATTGACCGGCGTTCTAATGTTTGGATGGTTACGGATATGGGGGGGAGGAGTCAAAATAAGGCGGTTCCAACGCGGACGGGGTTGGAGTTAGCGCAGTTGTTGGGGTTGTTTGGCAGTAATTCGCTTTGGTGGATGCCGGTGTTGGGTGAGTTGGCGGGGAAGGCGTTTTTGTTTGGTTATGGGCCGGTTGATTCGGAGTTGACTGGGCCATTTTTTACGCGGGATGAGGAGACTTTGTTTCTTGCGGTTCAGCATCCGGGGGAAGTGGGGGGTATTCGTAAGGAGATGGCGGCCCAAACGCGCGAGTTTGTGATGCGGACTACTGAGGGGGTGGAGTTTGGCCAAAGTCGGGTGGTGCCGGTGGGTTCAAATTGGCCGGGAAAGGTTGCTGATGCGCCTCCTAGGCCGGCGGTTGTGGCGATTCGGCGGGTTGATGGGGGGATGATTTAATTTTTCTGGTTGGGGCCGGTGTTGGGAGGGTGGCAATTGGTTGGCCTGAAAGGCTAGATTGGGGAAAAGATGGTTAGAACCACACCGGCTTATGGTTGTGGTTGCTTGTTATTTTGAGTTTTTAATGAGTATTCAAAAAAATGCAAAAACTTCATTTGCGAGTTAAAGGGATGGGGTGTGCTGCTTGTGCAATACGGGTAAATCAAGTATTGTCATCGGTTGCTGGTGTTGGGGAAAGTAGTGTGAGTTTTGGGGCGGAACAAGCGACGGTTTTTTATGATCCTGAAAAGACGAATTTAGAGAAAATTCAAGAAGCAATAGATGCGGCGGGTTATAGTGTGGGGCCGGTGGAAGAGTTAACTCAAGAAAGTTTAAACCAGGAAAATTTAGAAAGAAGGGCAGAGGAAGATGAGTTATTAAAACAGGTGGTTATTTCGGGGATTATTAGTGTGGTTTTATTGGCGGCGACGTTGCAATTAACAACGGGTTGGCCGTTGCCGGTGCCGGATTGGTTACATAGTCCTTGGAGTGGGTTTATGTTAGCAACGCCGGTGATAGTTTTTGCCGGCAAGGATTTTTTTGTCCGGGGTTGGAAGGCGTTTAAAAATGGCGCGGCGGATATGAATACGTTAATTGCGCTGGGAACTGGGGCGGCGTATTTGTATTCGGCGGTGGCGACAATTTTTCCTGAGTCTTTTGCCAGAAGAACGGCGGAGGGCCGGTTAATTCCGCTTTCGTGTGGGGATCTTTATTATGATTGTGTGACGATTGTAATAGGGATGATTTTGTTGGGGAGATGGTTGGAAAGTCGGGCGAGGGGTCAAACTTCGGAGGCTATTCATAAGTTGATGAATTTGCAGCCAAAAATGGCGCGGGTAATTCGGGGTTCTGAGGAGATTGATTTGCCGGTTAATGATGTTGTTGTGGGGGATGTGATTTTGGTGCGTCCGGGGGAAAAGGTGCCGGTTGATGGGGTGGTTTTAGATGGAGTTTCTACGGTGGATGAGTCGATGGTGACGGGGGAAAGTGTGGGGGTGAAAAAGCAGCCTGGGGATGAGGTTATTGGGGCAACAATTAATAAGACCGGCAGTTTTAAATTTCGCACGACAAGGGTAGGAAAGGAGACGTTTTTGGCGCAAATTGTGCAAATGGTGCAACAGGCGCAGGGATCTAAGGCACCGATTCAAAATTTGGCAGATCGGGTGACAAGTGTGTTTGTGCCGGTGGTGTTGGGAATTGCGGCTTTAACGTTTGTTATTTGGTTTGCTTCGACGGGGAATTTAAAGGTTACTTTGGCGCGGATGGTGGGGGTTTTAATTATTGCTTGTCCTTGTGCTTTGGGGTTAGCAACTCCGACTTCTGTGATGGTGGGAACCGGCAAGGGTGCGGAAAATGGGATTTTAATTCAAGATGCGGAAAGTTTGGAAATTGCGGGCAAAATTGATACGGTGGTTTTGGATAAAACCGGCACTCTGACGGAGGGCAAACCAACGGTGACAAATTATTTAACTATTGGGGGTACGGCAGATAGTAATGAGATAAAATTGTTGCGGTTGGCGGCGGCGGTGGAAAGGGTTTCTGAACATCCAATTGCTGAGGCGATTGTGATGTATGCAAAGTTGCAAGGGGTGACATTTCCTTTGCCTGATGTTGTTAAGTTTGAAGCGATTTCTGGGGCCGGTGTTGAGGGTTTGGTGGAGGGTAATTTGGTGCGGGTTGGTAGTGGCCGGTGGATGGATGATTTAGGAATTGATTTGAAGGTTTTTAAATCAAATTTTGTTTCTTGGTTTAAACAAGCGGAAGGTAAAACGCTAATTTGGGTGGCGATTGATGGAAAAATTGAGGCTGTTTTTGCGGTAACAGATGCGCTTAAATCTACATCAAAAGCAGCGGTTGAAGCTTTAAGAAAAATGAATTTAGATGTGGTGATGTTGACGGGAGATAACCGCGATACTGCCGAGGAAATTGGGCGACAAGTGGGGATAAATCGGATTTTTGCTGAAGTTCGCCCTGAGCAAAAAACGGATAAAATTAAGGAGTTGCAGGGGGAAAATCGAATTGTGGCAATGGTGGGAGATGGGATTAATGATGCACCGGCCCTTGCACAAGCTGATGTGGGAATTGCTATCGGTACGGGGACGGATATTGCTATTTCTGCTAGTGATATTACGTTGATTTCTGGGGATTTGATGGGGATTGTAACGGCAATTCAACTCAGCCGCGCTACGATGAAGAATATTCGTCAGAATTTGTTTTTTGCTTTTGTTTATAATACTGCTGGGATTCCTATTGCGGCGGGGGTTTTATATCCGTTTACGGGTTGGTTATTGAATCCAATTTATGCGGCGGTGGCGATGGCTTTGAGTTCGGTTTCTGTGGTGACGAATGCGTTAAGGTTGCGGAAGTTTAAGCCGGTGAAAATGTAAAGAAGGCGGCGATTGGAATTGGTATTTATACGAGTAATAAAATCTCCTACGGGGTTTGGGAAAGTTTTATAATTCGTATATACAGTTCAGTTAAGAAAAATCGTAGGTTGGGTTAAGCAAAGCGCAACCCAACAAAGCCCCGGAAAAGTTGGGTTTCGTTCCTCAACCCAACCTACACAGTTTAAGGTTTTTAGCGTTAACTGAACTGTATTGTATTAAAGACTCGTTTTTACTCAGATTCTCCCCAAACTTTTAACTGCAAATAAACCAGAATGAGGGTGAAAAAAAGTAAGATTGTTGCACCGGCGGCGGCGTAGCCAAAATCAAATAATCCAAAGGCTTCTTCGTAAATGTAATAAACGAGTAAGTTGGTGGAATTTAAAGGCCCGCCGTTGGTGATAACATAAACTTGTTCAAAGCTTCGGAGGGTGAAAATTGCAGTGGTTACAGTGGCAAAAATAAGGGTAGGTCGTAATCCTGGGAGGGTGATGTGCCAGAATTGTTGCCAGGGGTTTGCGCCGTCTAATTCTGCGGCTTCGTAACGGTTTTGGGGGATGGTTTGCAGGCCGGCTAAAAAGACAACTAAGTTAAATCCGATTTGTTTCCAAAAGCTGAGTAAAATTAACACCGGCATTGCCCATGTTGTGCTGCTTAACCAGTCAATTGCCGGCAGTTTTAAGGCTGTTAAAAGGGCGTTTACCGGCCCGCTGTTTTGAAACATCCACCGCCACCCTAAACCGACTGCTACAAGAGATGTGATGGAGGGGATAAAATAGGCTGTTCTTAAGAAGTCTCGTAAGGCAAAAGAACGGTTTAAAAGGGTGGCGAGTCCGAGGGGTATGATTAAGCTTGGAATAACTGTAAAAATGGTGAAATAAGCGGTGTTAAATAAGACTTGCCAAAAGTCGGGACTGAAAATAAGTCGTTGATAATTTCGGATTCCAATTAAACGAATGCCGGCGGAAGTAAAACTGCCGGTGGTGAAGCTGAGATAAAAAAGATAGGCGATTGGCCAAATAATAAATACGCCAAGAAATAGGAGTGCCGGTGTTAGGAATATCCAAGCGGCGAGGGTGTCGTTATCTAATAGTTGCCGGTTTGGGGTTTTGTCAGTCATAAGTGGTAGAGGCCGGTGGGCTGATTATCGCTCTACGAAAAAAAATTTACGTTTACCTCTTGACTCTCCAGTTCACTAGAGAGTTCAAAATAGAGGTAAGGAAATAAAACTGTTGAATTTGTGGAGACAAAGCAATGAAAGTAGAGCTAAAAGTCCCCAAACTAGCTTGTGCTGCTTGTACGAATACTATCACAAAAGCGGTGCAGAAAATAGATCCGCTTGCTAGGGTGCAAGCTGATACAAAAAACAAGAAAATTACTGTTGAAACTGAGTTGTCTGAAAGTGCAATTAAAGCTGCAATTTCGGCGGCGGGTTATCCAGCAGTTTAGTTAATTATGAGGGCAGTAATCATCTCACTGCCCCTACTTTTAGACATAAAAAATGAGGAAATAAAATCATGGAAAACTTAACTTTAAAATTACGGGGAATGAGTTGTGCCGGCTGTGCTGTGGCTATTGATGAGGCGATTAAAGCTGTGCCGGGAGTTACAGAATGTGCTGTTAATTTTGGGGCTGAATTGGCGGCTATTAAATATGATAGCAGCCAAACCAATTTAACCGAAATTCAAAAAGCTGTGGAGGATAGCGGCTATAGTTCGTTGCCGGTTGATGAAGAGCAAATTTTACACGGCGAAAATGATGAAGAACAAGCAAAACGTTTAGCTGAATCGCAAGAATTGCTAAAAAAACTTTGGTTTGGTGGGATTATAAGTGTGATTTTGGTGGTGGGTTCATTGCCGGCAATGTTGGGGTTACATTTGCCATTTATTCCGGGGTGGTTACATGATCCGATGTTGCAATTGGTGTTATCGTTGCCGGTGCAGTTTTGGTGCGGAAAAGCTTTTTATGTGAATGCTTGGAAAGCTTTAAAACGTCGAAAAGCCACTATGGATACGTTGGTGGCTTTGGGAACGAGTGCCGCCTATTTTTATTCGGTTTTGGCAACAATTTATCCGCAGTTTTTCACGCAGCAAAACTTAAAACCCGATGTTTATTATGAAACTGCTGTTGTGATTATTACCTTAATTTTGTTGGGTAGATTTTTGGAAAATCGCGCCAAAGGACAAACTTCGGAGGCAATTCGTAAATTAATAGGTTTGCAAGCAAAAACGGCACGTTTAATTAGAAATGGTGAGGAAATTGATGTGCCGGTTCAGGAGGTGCAAATTGGGGATATTATTCTGGTACGTCCTGGGGAAACTATCCCCGTAGATGGCGAGTTAATTGAGGGAAGTTCGAGTGTTGATGAGTCGATGGTGACAGGGGAAAGTGTCGCGGTTAAAAAGCAAGTCGGGGATGAGATAATTGGGGCAACAATTAATAAAACTGGCAGTTTTAAATTCCGCACAACACGGGTAGGAAAAGATACATTTTTGGCGCAAATTGTTAAGTTAGTTCAAGACGCGCAGGGTTCAAAAGCACCGATTCAAAGAGTAGCAGATCAGGTGACTGGGTGGTTTGTGCCGGCAGTTTTGTTAATTGCAGTTGTGACATTTTTTGTCTGGTTTAGTATCCTTGGTAATTTAACTTTTGCGACAATTACAACGGTGGGAGTTTTGATTATTGCTTGTCCTTGTGCTTTGGGTTTAGCTACTCCTACCTCTGTGATGGTTGGCACCGGCAAGGGCGCAGAAAATGGCATTTTAATCAAAAGTGCAGAAAGTTTAGAAATTGCTGGGAAGTTACAAACAATTGTCTTAGATAAAACCGGCACTATCACAGAAGGAAAACCAACTGTTACTGATTTTATTACAGTCGGGGGAACAGCAAATCGTAATGAGTTAAAGCTGTTACGTTTAGCTGCATCTGTTGAAAATAATTCTGAACATCCGCTGGCTGAAGCGGTGGTAAGATATGCCAAATCTCAGGAAGTTTCTTTAAATAATGTAGAGAATTTTGAAGCAATTCCGGGGAGTGGTGTGCAGGGTATTGTTTCTGATCGTTTGGTGCAAATTGGAACTCAGCGATGGATGGAAGAATTAGGCATTGACACGGCGGTTTTACAAGCACGTCCAGCCACATTGGAGGGGGAAGGAAAAACGGTTATTTGGTTGGCTGTAGATGGAGAAATTGAGGGATTAATGGCGATTTCGGATGCAGTTAAATCTTCTTCTGCCGGTGCAGTTAAAGCGTTACAAAAGCTTGGTTTAGAGGTGGTAATGCTGACAGGAGATAACCAAAAAACGGCAGAAGCAATTGCTAGGGAGGTGGGAATTAAGCAGGTATTTGCAGAAGTTCGACCGCATCAAAAAGCGGAAATTATCCAACGCCTTCAAAATCAAATGCACTCAAAAAATCAAAAGTCAATTGTGGCAATGGTGGGAGATGGAATTAATGATGCACCGGCCCTCGCACAAGCTGATGTAGGAATTGCCATCGGCACCGGCACAGATGTCGCAATTGCAGCCAGTGATATTACGTTAATTTCTGGCGATTTACGCGGTCTAATTACGGCTATAGAATTGAGTCGGGCGACGATGAGAAATATTCGTCAAAATTTGTTTTTTGCCTTTGTTTATAACACTTTGGGGATTCCAATTGCAGCGGGAATTTTGTATCCTTTTATGTTGAATCCAATTTTTGCCGGTATGGCAATGGCTTTTAGTTCGGTTTCTGTGGTGACAAATGCTTTGAGGTTACGAAATTTTACGCCTCAAACAAGATAGTTTTGAGAAACTGGGTTTTTTTAAGGAAAAGCTTATATTTGAGGCAAAGACTTAGTAAAAACCCGGTTTTTTTAAAGGGCGTTTTTTTTAACCGCAGATGAACGCCGTAGAGACGTTCCGCTGGAACGTCTTATTTTTTTTACCGGATTTGGTATTAATCATAACTCAAAAATTATGTAACAGTAGCATAGAGTAGGTTTAGTTGTTGCGAGAAATTCAACAGAAGCAGAGCAAGATTTTTTTATATTCGTATAACTTCGCCTACATTTCTGTTAATATCAAATCTGCATCAAAAATCTACAGTTAGATTATGGCTTCCAACCAAGACACTCCCAGCTTTATTTCCCCCGCACTTCCCCCGAACCTAATGGCCGAATTTCCACCGGCTGATCAACCCCTAAAATTAGGAATCATGGCGTCAGGAAGTGGTAGCAATTTTGAAACCATCGCCCAAGCTATTGCTGATGGCAAAATCAATGCAAAAATACAAGTTGTTATCTACAATAACCCTGATGCTAAAGTTGTTCAACGTGCCGAAAAATTCAAAGTACCTGCCGTTTTACTCAATCACCGCAACTTCAAAAACCGCGAAGAATTAGACACAAAAATTGTCGAAACTTTCCAAAGCTATGATGTTGAATGGGTGATTATGGCCGGTTGGATGCGAATTATTACCCAAATTTTACTCGATGCTTTCCCTAACCGCGTTATTAATATTCACCCTTCTTTATTACCCAGCTTCCCCGGTATTCATGGTGTAGAACAAGCCTTAAAAGCTGGGGTAAAAGTAACAGGTTGCACCGTACATTTAGCCTGTTTAGAAGTTGATAGCGGCCCGATTATCATGCAAGCAGCAGTGCCAATTTTACCCAACGACACCCCAGAAACTTTACACGCCAGAATTCAAATTCAAGAGCATATAATTTATCCTCAAGCTATCATTTTAGCCGCAGCAAAAGAGGCCGGTTATGGAGAATTGGGAATCGTGAATGGGTAAATTTAAAAGTTTTAGGGCTGGCAATCACCGGCCCGATTTCCAAATCAAACCAGAAACAAAATTCGTCAAAACATGAGCCACAATTGGCACAAATAAATTGCCGGTGACAAACACACTATAACCTAAGAAAAATCCCACCACCGAAGCCCAAACTACATAGGGCCATTGTTCTTTACCACTGTAATGCAGCACCCCAAAAAACACACTTGAACCAATAATTGCCGGCAAACTTAAGCCAAAATCTGACAAAAATACACCTCGAAACAACAACTCCTCACTCAAACCAGGCAATAAACCCAACCAAATTAAATCCGGCCATTCCAAAGGTTTTAAAACCATCGCTAAATATTGATCTGCACTTTGGCGATACTTCGGCCATAATCGGTAAATAATCGAACTCGCCACTGTAATAATTAACCCCACACCTAAACCCATAAAAAACGCTTTTGGGGTAACATCAACCGGCACCAAAGCCAGCGATCTAAAATGTATCCAAATCTTAGAAACTACAAGCAAAATCACCGCAGTGATTGCCATATAACCCAAAATTTCAAAACGAGTTAGCGGTTCAATTTCTGGTTCTTTGCGGAGGGGTTCAGTCACGGCATTAGGGATGAGTAATTGGGGATTCGAGCAGACTTTAATTGTACACTTTCCCACTCCCTAATTCCCTCTTAAGATCCACTATTTTAAGCAATTCAGCCGCGAAATCACCGGCCTCAACGCACCCGGATTAACCCCCGCACGTTGCGCCACCACCACCCCCAGCGCCTCCCAATACGAACTCACCCGCAACGCCTTGATCCCCAACGCCTCCGCTGGTACACGCATTCGCGTTGTATTTTCCTCGACTGCAATCACCGGCACACCTCGACCGCTCAAACTCAACAACGCAGCCCCTCCACAAGCACTGGCCGGCACCACCACCGCATCCACATCTTTTGCATTCAACCCTTGACAAATATCAGCTTTTGTGGTAATAAACTGGGGAGCGCGACTCAACCCCACCAACACACAAGGCAAAAACGTATAACCCAACTCCTCAGCAGCCGAGCGAGGCGAAATGCCAGGATCAAGCGGTAACGGGGAAAGGGCCGGTGCATGAGCACAAGGCACCGCAAACTGCCGCACAATCAAATGACTAATCACCGCCTCAGCCCCCGCCAGCGGATCAACCCCCTCCCCATAGCGATAACTTTGCAGCGCCTCACTGCCCGAATCATCAGGAAACCGAGCCACCACAGCAATCGCCTGTGCCCCCGCCTTTTTAATCAACACCTCGGCTGCCCGCAGCAAACTATCTGGATTGCCAATCGTCCCCCAAGAAGCCCCCGCCGGCGACGTCCGCAACTCGACATTCAAAGGCGCATCGGTCAAAACATAATCCGTCAAACTCAACCCCAGCGTTGCCCGCGCTGCATCCGCCGCTTGCAGGTGCCGGTGACGTAACTCCTCCTCCATCCCCTGGTCGAGAATTAAACCAATGCGATTTTGATGCACCGCTCTCAACCCCCAGCACCCAGCGGCAAATTTGTCAAGAGCAAAACCCTCAACATAAAGCATATTCTCAGCCGGCCAATAAAGTTGAGCGCCGTTGAGGACGTTTGGGTGAGTAATCAGCCGGTCGCAGCCAGCCGCAAAAGCCCGCGCCACCGATATTGCATCGCCAGCATAACCGCCAACAGCAGCACCAATGCCGGTGGGAACAATCAAAACAACAGTAAAAAAACGCTTCATCTGTATAGGGTGGGCTATGCCCACCGGCCTCTAAATTGCAGGCAGATCATCGCCCTACTGTACTGTTACAACCGCTTCAATGAAAGCTTTTTGCTTTTTCACATCCACATCAGTAACAGCCCAGCGCAAAGGTTCACCGCATTTTTTCAATTCTGCTTCAATAGCTACCAGCATTAGCTCATGCGAATCTTGTAAATCAATTTCCGCCGTAATAAAATGCGTGATCATGGCAATTTTTGGGGTAAATTTTTGAAGAAGTTTGTCTTAAGCCGGCTGACCAAATTGCCGTTCGTACACTTCATCTTCTTTTTCAGTTTCAAGTTTCATATCCGAACGCGGATAAGCCACACACAACAAAACATATCCTTCTGCTTGAAGTTCAGGACTTACACCCATACCCTCCGTCTGATCTACCTTTCCTTGGCCAATAATCTTAGCAGCACAAGTCGTACAAACCCCTGCATTACAAGAACTCGGCACATCTAAACCCGCCGCCATAGCAGCCTTAAGAATAATTTGATTTTCGGCTACTTCAATCGTTTGGCTTTTACCTTGATGGACAATTTCAACCTTGTAAGTCTTCGACATAATTGTAGTGTTTCCTCGTGATTTATCAGGCGCTTAACGTGACTTTAAAACGGCCACCGGCAATTTTAACTGCTTACGCAACCGCCATGTTGAAAAAGACCCGACAGGTAGCGCGGTCAAATTCTCTGGTTTCTATTTTTCCACAATTGGGGACAAAAAGTGCCAACTCACCAAAACAACTGGCAACATGGAAGTAAGCGAAATAAATTTTTACCTTCCATGACTCAAACTCCAACTGCACACAATACAGATTATCCGAATCCGTTCTTAAACCTCAACTACGAGCCGGCAATCGAAACTTTAGGCGGCGACTATTTCGATATAGTCACAGCCGCAGAATTTCCCCAGCATCTTTTGCGCTTTCGCAACGACGAAATTTTACCCATTTTAGGACTTGACCCCCAAGAAGTCACCGACGAGCATTTTATTCAAGCCTTCGGGCAATTTTGGGGTGTACGACCGTTTTTAGCACTACGCTATCATGGCTATCAATTTGGCGAATATAACCCGAATTTAGGCGACGGACGCGGCTTTCTTTACGGCCAAGTGCGCGGGACAGATGGCGAACTTTATGATTTTGGCACAAAAGGCAGTGGTCGCACACCCTATTCTCGTACTGCTGATGGCCGGCTAACTTTAAAAGGTGGAGTCCGAGAAGTGCTCGCAGCGGAAATGTTACATCGAATGAAAGTTAAAACTTCGCGGTGTTTAAGTTTAGTAGAAACCGGCGAGCAATTATGGCGCGGTGATGAACCTTCCCCGACTCGTTCATCTGTAATGATTCGGTTTAGCCGGTCTCATATTCGGTTTGGAACCTTTGAACGCTTACAATTTTTTAAGCGCAAAGACTTAATTCAAAAACTGCTCGATCACGTCATAGAATCTTACTATCCCAACCTTAAAGACTCGCCCGATAAATATGCTGAGTTTTATGCAGAATTAGTGCAGCGAGTAGCGGAACTAACGGCGCAATGGATGGCAGCCGGCTTTTGCCATGCTGTATTGAACACAGATAATATGTCCATAACCGGCGAGAGTTTTGACTATGGCCCCTATGCCTTTATCCCCACTTATGACCCTAATTTCACTGCCGCCTACTTTGATTATTATGGCCGGTATAGCTATGGAAATCAACCAGGAATTTGCCGGCTGAATTTAGAAATGTTGCAACGTCCGCTTTCTGGAGTAATTGAGCAAAAAGATTTGGATAGCGGTTTAGCAAAATTTGAGGAATATTATCACCAAACTTATCGGCAACGAATGCTAAATAAGCTTGGTTTTGAAGAAATTTCTGGGGAATGGGGCGATGATTTGCTAAAGGCAACGATTCAGCTTTTAGCCGAAACGCAAATTAGTTATCCCGATTTTTTTGCGGAGTTAAGCCGGCAGTTTTCCCCTGAGTGGCGAGAGGATATGAATGCCATTTTTACCGAAGCTGAACCGGCAAACTTAATTCAACCTTGGCGAGAAATTTACTACCACAGTTTGCAGCAATTGTCAAGAGATGAACTAAATCAAATTAAGGAGACATTGAGCCGGTATAACCCAACAACAGTAATAATTCGCCCGGAAATTGAAGCAATTTGGAAACCGATTACCGAGGATGATAATTGGCAGCCTTTTTATGATTTGTTGAAGCGAATAAAAGACTAGAACATCAAAACACAAGGTAGAGGAAAAAAACTTTTTGTACCTTGTGTTTGCCTGTTTGTCTTTTGGCTTAAAAAAACCCTTAATATTTCTCCTAAAAGACGTTTCCCTCTATCTAAAGATAGATAAAAGGCTTTAGGAACGCCCAACCCCTGCAAAAAGTTTTATGATTTCATCAGCCCAAACAGCATTATTTACACCCCAGGGAGTATCATGTTGCAAACTGTGTTGGAACAGCCCGAAAGTTACGAAAAAGTTCTTGATGTCTATGAGCGTGCGATCAACCTCAACCCTAACCACGCCAAAGCTTGGAATAACAGAGGGTTTCTCCTGATGCAGCTTGGACGCTATGACGAAGCCGTTGCAGCCTATCACCGATCTTTAGCAATTAATCCCAAATATGCAAAAGCTTGGAATAATTTAGGGTATATTTATCGCAAATTGGGAAATTATCAAAAATCTCTAGCAGCTTATGACCGCTGCCTTGCCATAGATTCAAACTATGATAAAGCCTGGAATAATCGCGGTTTTGTGCTGATGCAGCTTGGTAAATATGCAGAAGCAATGACATCTTATGACCGGGCTTTGATGATTAATCCCAATTACACCGCAGCCAAACATAATTTGGATACTTTATTGCAGGAAGTTGGCTTATAAATTTGAATTAAATTTGCAATTTTTTAATTAAATTTAAGCTCTTGTTATAGCATTGTGTATTGCCTTTATCGATACAACTTTTGGCAGCTTTTTGTAAGTCTTCAATAGCTGAAGTATGTTCATTGATGAGGGCAAAAACTCGGCCTCGTTCGTAATAAAGATCGCCCGCTGTAGGCATTAACTGAAGGGCTTGGGAATAGTCAGCGATGGCTTTTTGGTAGTCGCTGAGTTCGACATAAATTCTGGCGCGGTTTGTCCAAGCGTCAGCATCGTTTCGATTGAGGTTAATTGCTCTCGTAAAATCAGTAATTGCCCCCCGTTTATCGCCGGTTGCTGTTCGCACTAAACCGCGATTAATGTAGGCAATGCTGTCATTTTTATTAAGACTAATAGCGCGGTTACAATCGTTCAAAGCTTTTTGATAGGCAGCTTTTTGATACTCAGCTAAACAGCGTTGTTGATAGGCCGGCCCGTGATTTTGATTAATGGTAATAGCTTGGCTACACTCATCAATAGCAGCCGTAAAATTACCTAAATTCAAATAAGCAATACAGCGATTTGTATGAGTAACAGCATTGTTTAAACTCAAAACAGATGCGGGGGATGTTTCCTCCTTTAAACCCAATTGCAAAGCTTGAGTAAAGTCTTCAATCGCCGTCTTATTTTCGCCCATTGCCGACCGTACTAAGCCCCGATTATTATGAGATTCAGCATCCTTGGGGTTAAGAGATATAGCACGGGTGCAATCTTCAATTCCCCGCTGGTATGCCCCCAAATGTAAATAAACTAAACAGCGATTTTTATAAGCATTTGCATGGGTGGGTAGAAGTGAAATTGCCCGACTGCAATCAGACAAAGCATCTTCTAATTTTGATAAATGTAATTGGGCTAAACAGCGGTTATTATAAGCCTCAGCATCATCACTATTCAGGCGAATCACTTGAGAGTAGTCTTCCGCCGCACCCTGATAATCTCCAAGTTGGAAACGCACAGCCCCACGACTATTATAAGCCCCGGCATCATCGGGTTCTAAACTTATGGCTCGGCTGTAATCTTCCTGGGCTTTTTCTACTTCGCCTCGTTTAGCCCTTTCTATCCCGCGCCGATAATATTCTTCGGCTTTCATTTGAGTTTGATTGTGAAAAAGTAAGCCCAATCCTCCTAAAATTATCGCCCCAATTCCGCCTAAACAAACCCAACGTAAAAGAGTATCCACCGGCCCAAAAGAAAACCATTCTCGCGTCGCCGAAAACTGTATTGGTTGCGGTGGCGTTTGGGGCATATCTATAATCGTTGTCGGTAGTTGAAAACCCTCAGCATCATCACACATTTTGTATAAATCTGTCAGGGCTTCCGCCGCCGAATGGTAGCGAAGATAACAGTCATCGTCAACCATTTTTTGCAAAAATATTGCAAATTGGTGGCTAATTTTTACTTGTTCTTGCCACAGAGATAATTCCGGGTTTTTTTCGGAAGGATTTTTAAGTTTTGGCAACTCTTTTGCGGTAACACCAGTGAGGGATTGAATCCCGATCATCCCCACTGCATAAACATCGCTATTTAATTGTGGATTACCTTGAAATTGTTCCAGAGGCATATACGCAGGAGTGCCGGTGGCAATTGTGCGGGGAATTTGCATTTCTAAGCCATCCTTAGCAATTTCTTTCACCGCCCCAAAATCAATTAAAACTAACTTGCGATCTGGCAATCGGCGGATAATATTTTTAGGCGTAACATCCCGATGAATCACACCGTGACTGTGAACAAAAACCAAAATTTCTAACAATTCTCGCAATAAATTAAGCGTGGCTTTTTCAGCCCAAGGTTTCCCCGCTACCAATTCCCTCACCAAACAGGGGCCCGGAATAAAATCTTCAACAATAAAAAAATCTTGTTTCGCTTCAAAATACGCCAAAAGAGTCGGGATTTGGTCATGTTTTCGTCCCAACTTTTCTAAAATTTGTACCTCTCTCTGGAACCGACGGCGCGCAGCTTGTAAAGACTTGGCACTATTACGAGTTGGACGCAAATGCTTAATCACACATTGAGGATTTCCTGGGCGCCGTGTATCGATTGCTAAATAAGTTTTTGCAAACGATCCTTCCCCCAAAAATTCGAGAATTTGATAGCGCCGGTCTAAAATTTTTCCAATCACAGGGATAACAATAATGAAGTTTTAAAGTATAGCTTTTTGATTTTTCTGGTAAATTGTAGAGAGAAAAACAAAGGTTCTACGGCAGCGTTTTAATTTGGTATTGAGCATCGTTATAGCACCCTGTGTTTCCCTGATCTAAACATAACTTCGAGGCTTTTTGAAAATCGTCTTTTGCACCCTGTTTGTCGCCCATCCCTGCGCGAAGCAAACCTCTAGCATAATAGGCAGTATTATAATCGGGCTTGAGCCGAATTGCCTGGGTATAATCCTCAATTGCATTACGAAAATTATCCAAACCGGCATAAACGCCTGCTCGGTTACTATAAGCAATCGCATCACTAGGATTCACCCGAATTGCCTGCGAAAAATCATCAATCGCACCGGCTTTATCTCCCCCCGCCGCCTTTGCTAACCCCCTGTTACTATAAACTTTAGAATTATTCGGATTAAGAGAAATTGACTGCGTGCAATCTTCTATGGCTTTTTGATATTGCTGTAAATTGTAATAAGCAATACAGCGATTTTCATAAGCCACCATATCCTTTTGATTTAGTTCTAAAGCTTTCGTGCAATCCTCTGTCGCTTTTTGATATTCACTTAAATTCACATAAGCGCCGCAACGATTACTATAAGCTTCTCCGTAGTCAGGCTTAATTTTAATCGCCTCGCTATAATCGGACATTGCCCCTTGATAATCTGCCAAAAAAAACCTCGCTCTCCCCCGGCTATAATAAGCATCCGCACTCTGGGGATTCAGCCGTATTGCCTGCGTATAATCTGCAATAGCTCCTTGTTTATCTCCCGCCGCCGAATATGCTAAACCCCGGTTAATATAGGAAATTTCATTGTTTGAATTCCTGCGGATTGCTTCGGTATAATCTTCGATAGCCTTGCGATAATCTTTAAGCTCAAAATAAGCTCTCCCCCGCTTATAATAA
The DNA here is from genome assembly GCF_025370775.1 of Ancylothrix sp. D3o. Taxonomy (NCBI): domain Bacteria; kingdom Bacillati; phylum Cyanobacteriota; class Cyanophyceae; order Oscillatoriales; family Microcoleaceae; genus Ancylothrix; species Ancylothrix sp. D3o. Next base: position 409,211 of record NZ_JAMXEX010000004.1, read on the forward strand.
GCATCCCCATCATTAGAATTAAGCCGAATTATTTGATTATAATCTTCAATAGCGGCTGGGTAATCTTTGAGTTCAAAATAAGCTAAACCTCTGTTATAATAAACATCATTCAGATTTCTATCCAGGCGAACCGCCTTTGTATAGTCTTCAATAGCCGCCTCAAAATTTCCCTGATCATAATTAACATTACCCCGTTTATAATATGCTTCAGCATCGTTAGGATTTAGCTGAAGGGCACGGCTTAAATCTTCCACTGCCCCTTGATGATCTCCCCGGATTTGTTTTTCACTGCCTTGAGTTTTTAAAACTGTGGCTTTTTGCGCGTCGCCGCCCAGCAAAGCCCAAATTACTGCTCCTACCAACAAGGCAGCTAAACCAAAAATAACCGGTTTTTTGGCAAAGGATTTTTTAACCTTATCAGGACTTTTTAAAGTTGTTTGTTCTCCTCCAAATCCGCTGTAAGTAAATTGGGTGTAATTGCCATAATTAAACAGGCTAGTAGTGTTAGGTTGATTGTAAATAACATTGAGAGCCGCTAACACTTCATCCGCCGTTTGATAACGTTCTTCGCAATCATAAAAGATCATTTTGTCAACAATATCGGCCAATTGTTCACTCACTTGAGCGCGATGCCGCCAGAGGAATTCACCGCCATTATTGGCTGATTCTTGCAGTTTCGCTAAATCTTCTGTTGATAGGCCGGTCAGCCCTTGGACAGCAATCATCCCCAAAGCATAAATATCACTGTTAGAAACCAAATTATTTTGCAATTGTTCCAAGGGTTTATAAGGCTGACTAATTACATCAGAATAAGACATCCGTTTTTGTTTACTGGAGGGAAGTTGAGACGTAATTTCTTTAATTGAACCGAAATTAATTAAAACTAATTTTTTATCAGAAGCGCGGCGAATAATATTATTGGGCTGAATATTGCCGTGAATAGTTCCAGAAGAGTGAACAAATTCGAGAATTTCTAAAACTTCTCGCACTGCACCCACCACTTTTTCTTCTGTTAAAGGTACACCGGCCTCTAATTCACCGCTCAAAGCCTGACCATTAATAAATTCCTCAACTAAATAAAATTCGCGGTTTTCTTCAAAAAAAGCCAGCAGTTGAGGGATGCGGTCATGCCGGCCCAATTTTTCTAAAGTCTCTGCCTTTTTTTTAAATAATAATTGAATGATTTGGTAGGTGCGCGGCGTATTGCTGGGGGGTCGCAGTTGTTTAGCCACACACTCAGGATAACCGGGCCGGTGTGTGTCTGCGGCCAGATAAGTCTGTCCAAATGCACTAGATCCGAGAACCTTAATAACACGGTAACGCCGATCTAACAGTTGACCAATCATTGAACACCCCGTCAGTATTTCAGATTTTAGATTTTAAATTAAGCGTTTTAACCTCTCCTCCCCAACCCCCTAACCCTGCGAGAGAAGGGAAAGTTTCTAGCGCCCAACTTGCAGACAAACGCCGCAGCCAGGCGCGATTTTTCAGGATGATTTAAGTTTACTGATTTGCTGTTGCACATCTCTGTAAGCATCAGGCCGGCCTTGTTCAAGATACAAACTAGCCGCCTTTTGCAAATCTTCCAGCGCACCGGCCTTATCACCCAATTTGGCACGGGCCATCCCCCGCTCAGCATAAGCCACCGCAAACTCAGGATTCAGGCGAATTCCTTGCGAATAATCTGCAATAGCACTCGTATAATCTTGGCCGTTATAATGCACAGCCGCTCGATTTCCGTAAGCCACCGCATCACTGGGATTAATGCGAATTGCCTGCGTATAATCTTCAATTGCCCCAAGACGGTCTCTAAAAAGCGACCGAGCTAAACCGCGATTGCTAAAAGCTTTAGCATTATTAGCATTTAACCGGATCGCCTGTGTGCAATCCTCAATCGCTTTGCGATGCTCCCCCAAATTCAAATAAGCCACACAGCGATTTTCATAGCCTACCGCATCATCTCTATTTAACTCGATAGCCCGCGTACAATCTGCTACCGCTCTTCGCCGGTCTGCCAAATTCAAATAAGCCCCACACCGGCTACTATAAGCTTGATAATGCTTGGGATTTAACTCAATCGCCTTACTATAATCTGAGCTTGCCCCCTGATAATCTGCCAAAAAATAACGCGCCCTACCCCGACTATAATAAGCATCTGCATCCTCTGGCTGTCGCTGAATGCTTTGCGTATAATCGGCAATGGCTCCCTGTTTATCCCCGGCTGCGGAACGAGCTAAACCCCTTCCCAAATAAGCTTTACCATCATTGGGAGCCAATCGGATCGCCTCAGTGTAATCTCGGATCGCAGTTGGATAATCTTGCAGTTGAGAATAAGCCGTTGCTCGCTTATAGTGGGCCTGCGGATCATTGGGAGTCAGCTTAATAACTTGATCGAGATCCTCAATCACACCCCGCCAGTCGCTTTGCTGCGATTTTGCTTCGGCGCGGTTATAGTACGCATCTGCATAATTTGGGTTTTGCTTGATTGCTTGCGTGTAATCTGCAATGGCTTGTTCAAGTTCTCCCAAATCATAGTGAGCATTGGCACGTTTGTAATATAGTTCTGCATCCTTAGAATTAAAACGTAGAGCTTGCGTATAATCTGCAATAGCGCCTCGATAATCGCCCTCTTGAGACCGATCTGCACCGCGTTTATAAAAGTCTTGTGATTTGCTTAGATCCGGCTTAACCCACAACCACACAAGCCCTACCCCCACTAAAACCGCCGCCAAACCAGCCAAAATATAAGGCCGGCGCTGTTTCAAGAGGCTGGGGAGTTCGTATTGAGTCCGCATCGAGTACGCCTCGCCCTGGGGTTTAGCATGAGGTAGTTGGCTTAATTCTGCCAAAACTCGCGCCGCCGATTGATAGCGTCCCCCATAGTTGTGATGAATCATTTTGTCGAGGATGTCTGCCAGTTGGGTGCTGACTACGGTTCGCTGTCTCCAGAGGATTTTACCGTTGTGGGGATCTTGCAGTTTGGGTAATTCTCCGGCTGGCAGGCCGGTGAGTGCTTGTATTGCCACCATCCCCAGAGAATATAAATCGCTGCTATACTGTGGGTTTCCTTGAAATTGCTCCACCGGCATATAGGCAGGGGTGCCGGCGGCTATGGTCCAAGGTGCAGCGCTGTTGCTGATTTGCGAAGTAATTTCTTTAACTGAGCCAAAATCAATTAAAACTAATTTATTATCCGAAGCCCGACGAATTAAATTTGCCGGTTTGATATCCCGGTGGATGACACGGTTGGCGTGGACAAACACCAAAATATCCAGAACCTCGGTTAATAACTTGACAACCTCTGATTCTGGCAACGGTTGACCCGGAATAATTTCTTGGGTTAAAGGATGGCCGGCAGTATATTCTTTGACCAAATAAAATTTGTTATTTTCGGCAAAAAATGCCAAAAGTTGGGGAATTTTGTCATGGCGGCCTAATTTTTCGAGAGTTTCGGCTTCGCGTTTAAACAGCCGGCTGGCTGCTTCCAAAGAAACAGAGGCGTTATTTGTGGGGCAAAGTTGCTTGACCACACAATGAGGCTCGCCCGGACGGCGTAGGTCTTCAGCTAAATACGTTTGCCCAAACGCCCCAGAGCCTAAGATTTCAACTATCCGGTAACGCCCATCCAGCACTTTACCTATCACTGCTATCCCTCAATGTGTCCTACTCGGATTGTCTTTCTTTCTGTATTTTAGAAACTGTGGGAACAGATAAAAATGGTCTCAATAATTCTTGACAAAGCCTTGTGTTTATGATATGGAATTCAATACATCAGGGGAGAGATCGAGGCTGTATCCATTTCTATAAACTACAAATTATCAAGCATGAAAAACTCTTTAAAATTAGCTCTCTCTCTAGGAATTTTATTTGCTTGGCATAAACCGGCACCGGCACAAATTGTCCCCGATGCAACTTTGCCGGTTAATAGTATTGTTACCCCCACCGGCAACACTTTTTTGATAGAAGGCGGATCTTCAGTCGGTAGTAATCTTTTTCACAGTTTTCGAGAATTTTCTCTGGGAACTGGGGATCGTGCCATTTTTAATAATTCCCTAACGATTCAAAATATCCTAACCCGCATCACCGGCACCAACATTTCTAACATTGATGGCTTGATTGCAGCCAATGGCAAGGCCAATTTATTTTTAATTAATCCGAACGGGATTATTTTTGGCCCCAACGCTAAATTAAATATTGGCGGTTCGTTTTTTGCCAGCACAGCCGATAGTATTGCTTTATCAGATGGCAGTTTTTTTAGTGCCAAAAACCCCAACGCGCCGCCGCTTTTAACTATCAATGTGCCGGTGGGTTTACAAATGGGAGAAAACCCCGGAAAAATTCAAGTTTTGGGAGAAGGACATCAATTAAGTTTTGACTCAAATACCTTAGCAACCGTGAGAACTTCTAGGCCGGCAGGCTTGCAAGTTTTACCAGGAAAAACATTAGGTTTATTGGGGGGAGATATTGAGTTAATTGGCGGAAATATTACAGCCGAAGGAGGCATAATAGAACTCGGAAGCGTTAGCAATAATTTGGTGACATTGACGCCAATTCCAGAAGGTTTTGCCTTTGGCTATGAAAACGTCCAAAACTTTCAAAATATTCGCTTAAGTCAAGCTGCCTCAGCTTCCACAAGTGGCAATGGGGGTGGAGATATTCAAATGCAAGCTCGGCGATTAGAAATTTTAGAAGGCTCGACAATTTTAGCCGATACCCTAGGAACAGCCAACGGCGGAACATTAAGCGTAAAAACCACAGAAGCAGTGGAAATTATTGGAAGTCCTGATAATTTTTCGAGTAGTATTTTTGCCTCGGTTGATCCGGGCGCAACTGGCGGGGGGGGTTCTTTAAGCATTGAAACACCGAATTTATTATTAGGAAATGGGGCGATTGTTGGAGCAGATACGTTTGGCCAAGGAAATGCCGGTGCTTTAACAGTGCGAGCCAGAAACGTAGAATTAAGTGCCGCCACCGTCATGGAAACAGCGGCTTATGGGGGTTCCACCGGCAACGCGGGAAATTTAACCATTGAAACAGGCCGTTTAGTTGTCAGCAACGGAGCGCAAATTTTAACCTTTACCCGCGACAGAGGAAATGCCGGTGACTTAACAGTAAAAGCCCAAGAAGTTGAAGTTAGAGGCGTGTCATCTAACGGTAGATTTAGCAGCGTTTTAGCTGCTTCTGCGGAATTGGGATCAACCGGCAAAGGCGGTCAATTAACCATCGAAACTTCATCCTTAAAAATTGCTGAGGGTGCAAAAGTGGGGGTAGATACTGCCGGTTCAAATCCTGCCGGTCAAGTCCGCATAAAAGCAGAGAACCTAGAAATTTATGGCACAGCATTTAATGGCAGCCCAAGTATTTTATCGGCAGATACATTTAGCACGGGAAACGGCGGAGAATTAAACATAGAGGCTAAAACTTTAATTGTCAGAGATGGCGCGCAAATTGCCACAGGAACCTTTGATAAAGGCACTGGGGGAAATTTAATAATTAACGCTTCTAATATTGAATTAAGCGGCGCAACTCCAACGGCAGAAAACTTGAGCCGCGATTTTTTTAAAGATCAGTCTGGGCAGTTATTGCCAAGTGGGTTATTTGCTAGTTCTTTTGGCAGCGGCAATGCCGGCACTCTCTCTGTGACAGCGGGAAGTTTAAGAATAACAGATCGAGCGCAAATTTCTGTGAGTTCTCAACAAGGGGGAGAAGCCGGCAACCTTAATATTATTGCCCGCAGTTTGTTTCAAGACAAAGGCACATTAAGTGCTGCAACAGTGCAAGGCAAACAAGGGAATATTACCCTGAATATAGGAGCCTTACAATTGCGAAATGGCAGTGCAATTACCACTAATGCTTCTGGTGAGTCAACTGGGGGAAATATTTCCTTGTCGGCTGAGACTTTAACGGCTTTAGAAAATAGCGATATTAGCGCCAATTCCCAAGAAGCAAGAGGCGGACAAGTTACGATTAATGTGCAAGGAATTTTTGGCACAGAGTACCGGCTATTTCCGACGCCAAAAAGTGATATTACCGCCAGTGGAGGCAGTCCCGAACTGAGTGGAAATGTGCAAATTAATACGCCTAATGCTAACCCGGCTGCGGGTTTGGGGACATTGCCTTCACAATTGAGCGATTTAAGCAATCAAATTGTACAAGGTTGTGCGGCGTCTCAGGGCAACCGATTTGTTGTCACCGGCAGAGGGGGGTTGCCGGATGATCCTTCTCAACCTTTAACGAGTCAAATGATTTGGCAGGATATGCGTCCTTTGGAAACAACAGAAACAGTGGGGGATGTGGTAGAAAAAGAGCCGGTTAGGGGTGGTGTTTTTGAGGCAAATAGTTGGCGTCTCAATTCACGGGGTCAGGTAGAATTGATTGTTAGTAATGCGGGGTTTCAAAAAGAGGGTTTCTGGTATAAATGGCCGCGTTGTCGGGTTTAGGGTTGGGGATGTTGGTTTTTTAATTAAGAGGTAGGGATTTTGAAGGGGATAAAGGGAGTATTTAAGTATCTATTTTTGGTTGTTTTGGGGCTTTTCTTGGTGATTGGGGGGCCGGTCTTTGGAGAAAATAAGCCAGGGGATTTTTTGGAAGCGGGGAGGGTTTTTTATCAGGAAGGCCGGTTTTTTGATGCGGTGAAAGTTTGGCAGCAAGGTGAGGAGGTTTATGAGAAAGAGGGGAATTTTGTTAAGCAGGTTTTGGCGTTGAGTTATGTGGCTAATGGTTATGAGGCTTTGGGGAATTTGGGGCCGGCTTTTGGGGCGATTGAGCAAGGTTTAAAGGTGATTTTAAATTTAGAAGAAAGTCAGGAAAAAAGCCAAGTTTATGCCAAAATTTTAATGAGCCAAGGCAGTGTACAGCTTGCTAGAGGAGAAGCAGAAGCGGCTTTGAATTCTTGGCAGTTGGCTGAAAAAGTTTATGCTTCTTTAGATGATAAGGTTGGGGTTTTGGGAAGCCAGGTAAATCAAGCTCAAGCTTTGCAAAGTTTGGGGTTTTACCGGCAAGCAAAGAATCTTTTAGAAAATGTTTATGAAGCTCAGAAATTGCAGCCAGATTCTTTGTTAAAGGCAAGCAGTGTACAAAGTTTGGGTGTGGCTTTACAAAAAGTTGGAGATTTGCAGAAATCCCAAGAAGTTTTAGAGGAAAGTTTGGCGGTTTTGTTGCGATTAAATGCTGGCAATGAGCAAGGTGCGGTGTTATTGAGTTTGGGCAATACGGCGCGGGGTTTAAAGGATTATTCAAGGGCTTTGGATTATTACCATAAAACAGCGGAAATAGCAAGGGATAATTTGTTAAAAATTGAAGCTAAAGTTAATGAATTAAGTTTGTTGGTGGAGTTGGAAAAGTGGGGAGAAGCGAAAATTTTAGTTGAAGAAATTAAACCGGAAATTGGCTCTTTGCCGGTGCGCCGGTCGGCGGTTTATGCGATGGTGAATTTTGCCCAAAGTTTGATAAAAATTCCCGATGCGGAAAAAAATTTACCCGAAGTGGCGAAAATTTTGGCAAATGCTGTTCAGCAGGCAAAAAGTAAACAAGACCGGCGGGCAGAATCTTATGCTCTTTTTCAGCTAGGTTCTTTGTATGAAAATACTCAGCAATTAAAGGAAGCGCGAAGTTTAACTCTGCAAGCAATTGCTCTGGCGGAAGCCATTAGCGCCGAAGATATTCTCGCTCGATCTCAAGCGAATCTTGGCAAAATATTGAAAGAACAAGGGGAAATTGCAGCGGCGACTAATGCTTACAAAGAAGCAGTGGAAACTTTGCAAACTTTGCGGCGAAATTTGGTGGCAATTAATCAGGATGTGCAGTTTTCTTTTCAAGAAAGTGTGGAGCCGGTTTATCGGGAATTGGTGAGTTTGTTGTTAGATCCTGCGGCGGTGCCCGATCAACAAGTCAGCCAAGAAAATCTCAAGCAAGCACGCCTGGTGATCGAAGCTTTACAATTGGCAGAATTGGATAATTTTTTCCGCGAGGCGTGTTTGGATGTGAAACCGCAGCAAGTTGAGAAGATAGATCCAAAAGCAGCGGTGATTTATCCGATTATTTTAGCCGAAAAATTAACGGTGATTTTCTCTTTGCCGGCTAGACCTCTGCAATATTATTCTACCGACTTGGCAAAACCGGAAGTTGAGAAAGTTGTAGATGATTATTATCAGTCTTTTAATATTCTGTTTCCGACAGCAAAGCGGTTAGAACTAGCACAAAAAGTTTATCACTGGTTGGTAGAACCGGCAGAAGAAGAATTAGCCGCCAGCGATATACAAACTTTGGTTTTTGTACCCGATGGGGTGTTGCGAAATGTACCAATGGCCGCGCTTTATGATGGCCAAAAGTATTTGATAGAAAAATATAGTCTAGCGATTACTCCAGGGTTACAACTTTTGCCGCCGCAAATTTTGGATAAATCTAATTTAAAAACTTTGACGGGGGGTTTGACCGAGGCGCGTCAAGGATTTGGGGCCTTACCGGCAGTAAAATTAGAAGTGGAGAATATTTCTTCTGAAGTACCGGCAACGGTTTTTCTTAATCAGGAGTTTACGGAGAAACGATTACAAGAAAGGCTGCTTTCTTCTGGTTATTCTGTGGTTCATTTTGCAACTCATGGGCAGTTTAGTTCTAATCCCGAAGAAACCTTTATTTTGACTTGGGATGAAAAAATTAAAGTCAGAGAATTTGAAAATTTATTGCGCTCAAGAAGCCGCGAAGAAAATCCAATAGAATTACTGGTTTTGAGTGCTTGTCAAACGGCTGCCGGCGACCGACGGGCTGCATTAGGTTTAGCAGGGGTTGCAATGCGTTCAGGGGCTCGCAGTACAATGGGAACGCTTTGGTCTGTGCAAGATTTATCAACGGCAAAGTTGATGAGTGAGTTTTACGAGCAACTAACCTTAACAGGTGTGTCGAAAGCTTCGGCGCTACGCCATGCACAGCTATCACTTTTGAAACAAGACCGCTTTAGCCATCCGTTTTATTGGGCTGCTTTTATTTTGGTGGGAAATTGGCTTTGAATTCGCGGCTGTTGTGACAAGGTAAAATTCTTGCCTTTAAAATCTAAAATCCCCAATATCAAATCTAAAATAGTATCAGGACGCTTGCCCAAATAAGTTTTTAGAGAAAAACACCATGAAACGTTCTCCGGTCGCTTTTATGTTATCTTTGAGCCTGTCTTTGGGACTTGCGATGGTTCCGCTCTCAAAAACCCAGGCACAGTCAAGCTCGACAACCAATGTTCAAATGCCCCTCCCCGTCAACAGCATTACGTTTGAACCCCCTGGGGAAGGCAAACCTGCGGATACAGCAGGAGGAGCATCACGCGGTATAGGGTGCGTTTCCAGACAAATGCCGGCAACTTGTGTGACAGCTTTAATGCCGGCAACTCAAAGCGGTTTAACTTTGGCAGAACGTCCGACATTTTTTGTTTATATCCCCGAAAGTTCTGGCAAACAAGTGTTTTTCTCTTTAACTAACTCTGAGGGCAATTACCAATATCAAACTAAATTTCCTCTCACCCAAACCGGCGGAATTATTAGTTTTAAACTACCCGATGATGCCCAGGCTTTGAAAGTAGGAGAAAGTTATCAGTGGGCGTTTATTATTACCGGCCCTCAAGGACTCCAGCCCGATAGTCCGGGGGTGAAAGGAGAAATTAAACGCATTTCAGCATCACCGGAATTGAACAATCAACTACAAAATGCCAAAACCCTGATAGAACAGGCAGCAGTTTATGGAAAAGCAGGCATTTGGTTTGATATGATGGTAAGCCTTGCCGAACAAAAACGCTTAGAACCTTCTGATCCAACCTTGACAAATGCTTGGGATAAGCTACTTACCAGTGAAGGGGTAGATGCAACTATTGCCAGCAAACCTTTATTGTAAAAATCTTTTTTGCTGTGGAACGAACAGTATTATTAGTGTTGTTTTAAGCTCCCCCTAAAGGGGGATTAATTAAGGTTTAAGCAGCAAAGTTTGGCAGCAAAAAAACACAATTAAGGAATGACAGATAAATTCGGCTTGGCAAAGACAAATCCAATTTATCAAGCTGGCTGTTAAAATGCACGGAAGACATAGGAGGTCTGCGGAAAAATTTGGGAAAACTGGCAAAAGAAAAATTGAACAGGGAATTTACCTAAAAGTGTTGATGTGGCAAAAGGTAAAAAAGCAATTCGCTAAGCGCCTCGCCAAGCTCAAAAGAAGCAGTAACCTCAGCTATCGCAAAGGTTGGGGCGTTTTGATAATTGGGCCGGCAGTGGGAGTGGGGGTAATTGGGGCGACTTATTTAGGCGTGTTTCAACTTTTGGAGTGGGCTGTTTTGGATCGGTTTTTTCTGATGCGCCCGTTGGAAGCCCCAGACGAGCGTATTGTGATCGTCACAATTGACGAATCTGATATCCAGTATGTGAAACAGTGGCCGGCAACTGATGAGGTGCTGGCTGAGTTGTTGGAAAAAATTCGTAAGATGGAACCCAGAGCAATTGGTCTGGATATTTTTCGAGATTTAGCGGTGCCACCAGGCCATGAGAAATTACAGGAAATTTTTAGAACAACTCCCAATTTGATTGGTGTTGAAAAAGTGGTTGGTAAGCCGGTAGAACCACCGCCGGTTTTGGCCGAGTTTGAGCGGGTTTCAATGGCGGATCTTGTTCTGGATGCCGATGGCAAAGTGCGGCGTGCTTTGCTTTCTGTGAGGGTAGATAAAGGCAAAACTAAATTAAGTTTAGGCACACAATTGGGGCTGATGTATTTAGAAAAAGAAGGCATCGCCTTGCGAATGATTAACCCAGCAAAGCAGCATTTAGGGTTAGGAAAAGCGGTGTTTGTTCCTTTTGCCCGCAATGATGGTGCTTATGTGGGTGGGGATGCCGGTGGCTATCAAATTTTATTGAATTATCGCGGGCCGCGAGAAAATTTTTATACGGTTTCCCTAAAAGATGTTTTAGAAGACAAAGTTTCACCGGCCCAACTTAAAGACCGTTTAGTGTTGATTGGCGCCACCGGCATTAGCCTTAATGATGTTTTTTTTACGCCCTACAGTAACAGTGTTGCCAAGGCACCCATTCGCACGCCTGGGGTTGTTATTCACGCGAATATTGCCAGCCAAATTATCAGCGCGGCAATGGATGGCCGGCCTTTAATTAAAGTTTGGGATGAAAAGTTTGAGTGGTTGTGGCTGATGCTGTGGTCGTTTGTGGGGGCCGGTGGGGGCTGGCTTATCTGTGAAGCCAAAAATCTTAACAAGAATTTTTTTATTAAATGGGCAGTTCGTGGCGCTTTTTTAGCCGGGTTGAGTGCGTCTTTAATGGGGGGTAGTTATGTATTTTTTCTGGCGACTTGGTGGGTGCCGGTGGTTTCTCCCCTCCTGGCTTTCGCAGGTTCAGCCGTTCTCGTTTTTGCTTACCATACTCAAGAATTGCAACGATCTCAGGAGGCGCAGTTGGCGCAATTTTTGGAAGCAATGCCGGTGGGAGTGGCGGTGCTGGATGCGGCAGGTCATCCTTATTTTATGAATAAACTAGGAAAAAAATTGCTCGGTCAAGGTGTCAAGGCCGATGCTACAAAAAGCAGAATTGCCGAAGTTTATGGCTGTTATGTTGCCGGTACTAATGAACTTTACCCCAACGAACGGCAGCCAATCCTGAGAGCCCTTAAAGGCGAAGTTTCTTCTGTTGATGACCTCGAAATTCACATCGGGGATCAAGTCATACCGCTGGAAGCTTGGGGAACACCTATTTATGATGCTGATGGCAAAGTTGCTTATGCCCTGTCGGCGTTTCAAGACATTACAGAACGCAAAAAAGCCCAACGTGATCTAGCAGAAATGCTCGATGAACTTTTTAAAGCCAATTGCAATTTACAAAAAGCCCTCGATGCGGAGTTTAATATCACCGATGCCTACGGACGCTTTGTACCCCACGAATTTCTTTACTTTTTGGGATATGAGAGCATTTTAGATGTCAAATTAGGCGATAATGTTCAGCTAGATATGGCGATTTTGTTTGCCGATATTCGAGATTTCACTACCCTCAGCGAAACTATGAATCCCGAAGATAATTTTAAGTTTATTAATGCTTATTTATCTCGGATGGAACCGGCCATTGCTGAAAATAATGGGTTTATTGATAAATATATTGGCGATGCGATTATGGCCCTGTTTAGTGGGGGCGCTGATGATGCCATAAAAGCCGGAATTTCTATGTTGCAAAAACTTGCAGAATATAACGCAACAAGAGGCACACCAAAGCGTCCCTGTATTCAGATAGGAATAGGCATCAATACGGGATCATTAATGTTAGGCACTGTCGGGGGAGAAAGTCGCATGAATAGCACCGTTATTTCCGATGCAGTCAATTTAGCTTCTCGCATGGAAGGCTTAACAAAAAACTATGGAGTTTCTCTATTAATTTCTCATCATACTTTTTCTCGTTTAGAAGATAGCACCCAATATTGTATTCGCTTAATTGATAGTGTAAAAGTCAAAGGCAAATCAGAAAAAGTATCAGTCTTTGAAGTTTTCGATGCCGATCCACCGGACATTAAACAGCGCAAGTTAGCCACTAAACCACTTTTTGAAGAAGCAATTTTGCTTTATTATATGCAGTCTTTTCGAGAGGCTGGCCAAAAATTTCAAGAATGCTGTCAGCTAAACCCTCAAGATCGTGTTTCCCAAATTTATCTCGAACGCTGCCAAAATTGCCTAAAAGACAATTATCCCACCAATAATTCTTTCCCGTCTTCTGAATGGTAAAAAATCTTTTATGATGTTGATTATTTTTTCTGCCACACTCTTTATCAGCGCTTTCTTACTGTTTTGGGTGCAGTTGATGGTCGCTAAAATGATTTTACCCCTCTTAGGTGGTTCTCCTTCTGTCTGGAATACTTGTCAATTATTTTTTCAAGCAGTTTTATTGTTAGGCTATGGTTATTCTCACCTGACGACGCAACGCTGGGGACTCCGCCGACAGGCTATTTTTCACAGCTTTTTGCTATTTTTACCTGTGGCTTTTTTACCCCTTACTCTCACAAAATATTGGCTTCCTCCCCAAAATGCTAATCCTATTTTTTGGTTACTTGCTTTACTTCTCGTCTCCGTAGGTTTGCCTTTTTTTGTGATTTCTACCACTGCTCCTTTAATGCAGAAATGGTTTGCTTCTACGCCCAATTCTTCCCAAAATGATCCTTATTTTCTCTACAGCGCCAGTAACCTCGGCAGTATGTTAGGGTTGCTTTTCTATCCCATTTTTATTGAACCCAATTTCTCGCTTTCTCAGCAAAGTTGGGCGTGGTCTGCCGGCTATGGATTATTGATATTTTTAACATTATGTTGTGCCGGTTTTTTGGCTAAAAAAAAATTCAAACCAACCAAAGGCGAGATGCCTGTGTACCCTCCCGCCGACGCAACCCCAGGCGAATTGCCCCTACAAACCGAGGCTGGAGAAAGCTTAGATCCCCCCACACTCAAACAACAATTGCAGTGGTTATTCCTCGCTTTTATTCCTTCCAGCTTGCTGCTAGGAATAACAACCTATTTAACCGTTGATTTAGCAGCAATTCCGCTTTTATGGGCTGTGCCTTTAGCCTTATATTTACTGACATTTATCTTAGCCTTTGCACCGACTAACTTGTTGCCTATTCCGATATTTTCTAAAAGTTTACCGCTATTTTTCTCTCCCCTAATTATTTTATCATTGCTAAAAATATTACAACCCATCGGCTTATTATTACCCTTACACTTAACCGGCTTTTTTATCGCTACCGGCTTATTTCATGCCAAACTTGCCCAACTTCGCCCCCCCGTTCAATACCTCACCAAATTTTACCTTTGGGTTGCCTTTGGCGGCGTTTTGGGAGGCATATTTAACGCCCTTCTCGCACCGGCCATCTTTCCCACAATCTCCGAATATCCTTTAATAATGCTTTTAAGTTTGCTACTCTTGCAAACACCCCTCTTTCCAAAAAATAATCCCAAATCCAAAATATTGCCCCTCAGTTTAGGGCTATTATTGGGTGCATTACTCGGAGGATTTACCCTTGATAACTTTTTCAAAAATGCTCTTGTTTTTGCCTGCGGAGTTGCTTTACTAGCAGCCATTTATTATATTTTTACCTTGAGCAAATGGCGCTTTGTAGCCGGGGCTTTATTAATCTTAATGTTAGCGCAATTTTCCATCGGTAACTTAGGAGGGCTTTTATATAGCGAACGGAGCTTTTTTGGCGTTAACAGAGTCGTCTACGATAAACGAGGAAACTATCACAGTTTACTACACGGAACAACCTTACACGGCAGACAAAGCCTAGATCCTAAACGCCAGCAAGAACCCTTAACCTATTTTCATCCCACCGGCCCCATCGGACAATTATTTCAATATCTCAACAGCCAACAAAAATTAAAAAACATAGCAGTTTTAGGCTTAGGAATAGGCACTCTCGCAGCCTACAGCCAACCAGGACAAAATTGGACATTTTATGAAATAGATCCCAGTGTCAAAAAAATTGCCAGCGACCCCCGTTATTTCACCTTCTTAAAAAACGCCAAATCCCCCTATCAAATAATTTTAGGAGATGCCCGCCTGAAAATAGCCGAAGTCGGCAAAAACTCTTATGATTTAATTGTCATGGATGCCTTTAGCTCCGATTCAATACCCGTTCATTTAATCACCAAAGAAGCCCTAGAATTATACTCGACAAAACTAGCAAAAAATGGTATAATAGCCGTCAACATTTCTAACCGATATTTGAATGTCGAGCCGGTGTTAGCAGCCTTAGCAGAAAACTTAAATTTTGCCGCCTTACGACAATTACAGAAAGAAATGTCACCGGCAGAAAAAGAAATGGGAAAATCCGCCTCACACTGGGTGATATTTGCTCAAAACCGCGAAGACTTTGGCAAATTAACCGCAGATAGCCGGTGGCAAACCCTCCCCAAAACAAAAAATGCACCCCTCTGGACAGACGAATATTCAAATATTTTCAGTTTGTTGCGATTTTAACTTCCCATCAACGAGGCCGGCCCAAAGTTGTAATATAAATCACAGCTTCATCCGCAGGAATTCCCAAAACATCATTCACTTGGTCATCAAAAAAGCCTCCAATTCCACTCACTCCCAAACCCAAATGAATCGCCCCCAAATTCAACCGCTGTCCTAAATGTCCGGCATCCAAATGCAAATAGCGATAAACCCGGTCGCCATATTTAGCCACAGCCTTTTTCAGATCCGCCGTGTGAAACACCACAGCACCGGCATCGCGTCCGAGTTCTTGCCCCAAACACAAATAATGCAATTCGCGGCGGAAATTTTTAAAGCGAATTTGGCGAAACTCTTGGGCTTTTGGTGCATAGTAATAACAGCCTTCTTCCAAACCACGCACCCCAGAAACAACAATAAACGTCTCGATTAAATTCAAATCAAAGTAATCGGGTTTACCGTCGAGTCCTTGGTCAATATAATGGTGAGGTTGGTATGTAAAATCAAGCAAAGCTTTGAGTTCTTCAATCGTGATATCGCCTCCCGAATAGCTGCGAGTAGAACGCCGGCGCAAAATCGTATTTTCCAGCCCTTCTAAATCTTTACCCCAAGTAATGGAAGGAGTAACAGAGGAAATTTTCGTGCAAAAAGGGAAATTGTATTTATCTTGATCGGAAGTTTCATTTGGGTTAAGTTCCCAATTTTGGGGTACGCTGATATCCGTTTTGATTTCCGTTGCTGTGTGCAAATAAGCCAACAAATTACCATCGGGTATCTTTGGATATTCGGTTTGGGTTCCCGAAGCAAGAGCAGTTTTAACCGGCATCAAGTTTTGGTTAGGATCATCTAAGTCAGCCAGAGCAATAACTGTGAGAGTACCTTCTTGTTGAGAATCAAGGTAAAGCAAATTGTTGACTTGTTGATCATGGAAACCGCCAGTCAGGTAAGGCCGAAAGCCGGTGAGACTGCCCGCTAGTTCGATATTTCCCAGCAAATGGCCGGTGTCGAGGAAGATCCGCCGGTAGGCACGGTCAAGATAGCGCCAAGCTGAACGGTAAAAAATGGCAGTGGTAGCCAAGGCGATGTCGGTTTTTTCCAGAGATGGATGCTGGAAACAAGCTTGCTGGAGAGCCGGCCATACCGAATCATCCCAAAATCGCATTAGGCTATGGGTTTGGGGTTGGTAGTTGTAGAGGCCGGCTCTTAAAAAGCCGGTGCCGCGAGAAATCAGGTAAATTTCCGCCGGGTAAAGCCCTCCAGCAGAAGGAGCGGCTCTTAAATAAAGCGGCTTATCCATTGTCGGGACTCTCGCCGTCAGCCCATAGCTGCAAAACAGCAGACGGGATAAGCGTTGCCACCATTGACTCTCAGGCTTATTCGGGCTGGCTTTCAGGTAGGGTTTGAGATCAATTGCCGTGCCAATTTTGTATTCTTTAAAAGGAATTGGTTGTTTATCCCAGTCGAGTTGGTGGTTTTTGGAGGCCAAAGTTTCGGGGTCATACTTCGTGCGCTCGTGGTAGTGCTCGGCGATAGAGAGCTTGAGTTCTGGCATGGGTTTTTTTCTTACAATAGAGGTTTGTTTTTGATCTTGACATTGCTACTGCCTGATGTGTGATGAATGCTGGCGAAGATGCGCTGGTTTGAAGCGCGCTAAAGCGGAGTATGAGGGGCAAAAAACCTAAAAAAATATTAAAAAAGGCAAATTTTGGAAACAGTTCCTTAACAATAAGCAATGAGTATAAATACGCACTAATTACCAAAGTCACCGTCTCCAAACGGTGGGCATCTGGAAAAAAGGAACCATGACTATGCAACGGTTAACCGCTCAGGCGTTAAAAGATCGTTATGCGGAGGGCGTTCGGGATTTTACGGGGGTTGACCTAGCCGGTGCCGATCTGTTTGAGGCAGATTTACGCGAAATCGATCTCAGGGGTAGCAATTTAAGCCAAATTTATTTGCCTTACGCCAATCTCAGCAGGGCTAATTTACAAAATGCTCAAATTTATGATGCTCAATGCAGCGATGGCAAATTTTACCAGGCTGATTTATCAAATGCCAATTTGCAAGGCGCCAATTTCTCGCGGGCCAATCTCCGCTATGCTAATTTGCAGGGAGCCAATTTGTCAGGAGCAAATTTGCAAGGGGCGAATTTATATAAGGCAAATTTAAGCCAAGCAAATCTCACCGGCGCAAATGTAACTCTGGGGAATTTGGAGGAGGCAAAGTTAAGTGGCGCTCAGTTAAAAGGCTGTAATTTTTTCCGCTGTCGAGGCGTAAATATTTCTGATGCTTTTGTGGATGAAACAACCATTTTACCAGATGGCTATCGCGGCGAGTCGTCTTAATGAGGGGATAGGGTAAAGTTTGATTTATTTAGCGATCTTTTTAATGAGTGGTTATTGTTTTCAATGGCTTTCAAAACCACAATATTTTTATATATCATCTCCTACAGCCTTCTCTTTTTAAACGTTCTCTGGCTCAATTTCCTCCGATTCATCAAACACCGGCGGCCACAATTCTGTAATTGCAATTTCCCATCCAGGGAATAATTCAGGAATATTCAAAATCTCATCATTGCGGTAAATAACTGGTTTTTCGTTGAGGCGATAAACGCTGACAGTTAACTCATCCGGGTCTATTAAAACTCCTACAGTTGCGCCTTGTTGTAAATACATCCTAATTTTTTTGCGGAGTTTGCTAATTCTGTCACTTTGCGATTTAATTTCTACCACAAGATCGGGGACAATTTGCCCAAAATAACGCACCGTGCGAGGCATTCTGCTGCGGGATACAAAAGAAACATCCGGTGCTGTTAAATCGGTATTTGGCAAGATAAAACCACCGCTGGAATCAAAAATAAATCCCAGGCGCCGGGGGAAGACCCAGTTTCCTAGAAGCCGGCTGAACTGAGCACCTACAAAGCTGGATACAATATCTGATGGCCCCATTATTTTAATTTCTCCTTGTTGCAGTTCTATTTGGTAATCGTTGCGGTCGTTTTGTAGTTGCTTTTGTAGGTTTTCGACGTTTTTAATTGTGAGAGACATAGGGGTTTTTTGGTAATTTTATCAACGATTATAGCAGTTATCATTTGGATGAGCTACCGCAGGGGCTTCTAAAAACCGGCTTTCTTTTATAAATCAGCTATAAACCCTCACTTTTTGGTAATTTTTCCCTTATTATCGATTGTCAAAGGAGTATTGGGAAAATCACTCGCCATCAAACTCCGAATTAATCCCACACTGCGAAATTTTTGGTCAAAATAAGGCACTCCTTGCCCATCCAAATGCACCGGCAAAATCTTACCCTCCACAAAATCTCCCTCTTCATTTACCGCCACTTCCAAAATCAGCGAGTACCCCAATTCCGCCACCGTAGACAAAGTTTGATACCCCAAAAAATTCCCCAAAGAATAAGCAATTAACTTACCTTTATAAACCTCCACCGCCCTAGGAACGTGCGGCCCATGTCCTAAGATCAAATCAGCCCCAGCATCAATCATTGTCCGCGAAAACAACACCATATTGCCGCGATTTTCGCCATAAAAAAATTCCTCTCGATTTCGTACATTTATGGCATCGGTTCCTTCAGCCCCCGCATGAACTGAAATCACCACCACACTCGCTTTTTGTTTGGCTTCATTTACCAACTTTTTCGCAGCGGATAAATCCAAAATTGTGTTATGAGCATCGTAGGTACTAAAGCCAATAAATGCAACCGTTACCCCCTTGACATTTTTGTATAAAATTTGATTTTTTCTGCCAACCGTCTTAATTCCCACTTTTTCTAAATTTTCAATCGTATCCTTAAACCCCTGCTCAAAAAAATCAAACGAGTGATTATTGGCGACACTTAAAACATCAAAACCGGCATCTTTAAAAATTGTGTTATAACTAGGCGGCGAACGAAAGGCAAAGGTCATTCCCCGGCTGACATCTTTGGCAGAATAAGGATAATTTGTCATCGTGCTTTCAAAATTTCCAAACAAAATATCACTGCCTTGTAAATAAGGTTTCACAGCTTTAAATAAACTTTCCTTGGAAGCCGGCAGTTTATTGTAAGGATAATTACTCCCCGGAATTATATCTCCCACCGCTTTAATATTAATGGTGGTTCTTGGCAAAGTCTTGACAATATTTTTTTCTACATTTGTAGATGTTTTTGGCGTTTGTTTATCCTCAATAGAAGCCGGCGGCCCGCTTTGGATAAGTTGAGTAGAAATAAACGGGATAGCAGCCGCTTCAACTTCTCTATTTTGATATTTTTTCTCTTCAGCCTTGACTTGTGGCTGCGGTTGTTTCGGCTGATTTTTCACGGAAAATTCGGCGGTTGGAAAAGTAAACGAAAACGAATTTAAACTTCCTGAAACCTCGCTCCAAATATTTGCTAAACTCTCTGCTTGCCCCTGGTTTGAAAACGCCCATACCATCCCAAAACCCAAGCTTGAAAAAGCAAATATCAAGAGAGGTCTTATTAAAATTAACTGTAAATTACGTTGCTTTTTAATCTTTTTCCTAGCAACTTTAATCGGCTTTTTCAAAGGAACTCTGCCAACATCAAAAACCTGACTCCAAGACGGTTTTACACCGGCAATACCACCATAAACCCTCACCCTTAGAGCCGAACTAAGTTGCAACCTTTGTAAACCATTCGCAATAAACTCAACACAAGCTTGTTGCGGGGGAACACTTGATGCTTCTAGCAAAATATGCAAACAACCATCTTCGCAAACCACACTTGCGGTAATACCTTGATTTCGCAAAGCCTGATTAATCAAAAACCCAATCACATCAGGATCGCCCTGCCTTGCGAGAGCCATCATATCTTGCTGCTGCACAACATTTACCTCATACCACAGGTAGATGCCTTGATCATAAGGCTGAATTAGCTTAAAAAAGATTAATTTTGCAAAAAATTCTCATCCGGGCCGGTTTTAACGCTATTTTTGAAAAGGTCTGCTATCCTAACAGCAACCTCAAATCTAAAATCCCAAATCTAAAATCTAAAATCTAAAATCAAGATGACTGCTAACTCTAACCCAAACGAAAACCGGCAACCCCACCGCATCCTAATCACCGGCGGTGCAGGATTTATCGGCTCAAATTTTGTTTACCATTGGTACACAAAATACCCCGATGACCGCATTATAGTCCTCGACGCCCTCACCTACGCAGGCAACCGCCAAACTTTAGGCAACCTCGAAACCAAAGAAAATTTTCGCTTTGTCAAAGGCGATATTTGTGATCGCAGCCTCGTAGATACCCTGCTCAAAGAAGAATCCATCGATACTGTCGCACACTTTGCCGCCGAATCTCATGTAGACCGCTCAATTTTAGGGCCGGCGGCTTTTGTGCAAACCAATGTGGTTGGAACTTTTACCTTACTCGAAGCTTTTCGCCACCATTGGCAAGATAATGAACGTCCCGAAAATTACCGATTTCTGCACGTTTCTACCGATGAAGTTTATGGTAGTCTTGGCCCCGATGATCCAGCCTTCAGCGAAACAACACCCTACACCCCTAATAGTCCCTATTCAGCCTCAAAAGCCGGTAGCGATCACCTCGCCAGAGCTTATTTTCACACCTACAAAGTCCCCACAATTATCACAAATTGCTCGAATAATTACGGCCCCTACCACTTTCCAGAAAAATTAATTCCCCTGATGTGTATTAATATGCTTTTGGGGAAACCTTTGCCGGTTTATGGTGATGGGCAAAATATCCGCGATTGGCTTTATGTACGCGATCATTGCAGTGCTTTGGATGTGGTAATTCATGCCGGTCAACCGGGGGAAACGTATAATATTGGCGGCAATAATGAAGTCAAAAATATTGATTTAGTACGGATGTTGTGTCAATTAATGGATGAGTTGGCCCCAGAGTTGCCGGTGCGTCCCTGCGAAAAATTGATTACCTTTGTTAAAGACCGGCCCGGACATGACCGCCGTTATGCCATTGATGCTACCAAAATTAAAACTGAGTTGGGTTGGAGTCCTTCGGTAACAGTTGAGCAAGGTTTGCGCCAGACGGTTGAGTGGTATTTGGCTAACCCTGACTGGTGGAAACCGCTGCTGTCTGAGGAGTATCTGGCTTATTATCAAAAAGTTTATGCCTAGAAGCATTCTCTAATATTGCTTTGTTTGGCCGACCGGCAGCCCTGGCTTTTTGCTCCAAACAATTCCCAATAATATAGTGTAGCCAAAACCGTAATCGGCCAGGCTTTACGGAGGAGCAAGAACCTCTCCCCCCTACCCCCTCCCCAGGCTTTCGAGAGGGGGGAAAACGTTTTTGCTTTCCCCCTTCTTAGAAGCGAAGGAGAGTAACGGATATAGGTTTTTTTTGCGTGAAATTACTTAAATTGTCCGCTCAACCAGCTTCCATTCACATCAAAATAACGGTATTTACAGAGGCTACCCCACTTTGATCGCCGGCCTGTGGACAAAATGCTATTAAAATAATAAAAAAGTTGTTTTAGTCGGCAGGTTTCGCTCAAAAAGTTCGCCAAACAATAATACGGGATAAAGATTCAGTGAAGTGTCTTACTCTGCCAATAAATTCAAGAATTCGCAGTCCATAATAAGAATAGAGGTTCAAAATTTTAAGCTTCATCCCAGAAATTCTGAAACGAAGTCTCTCCTGGTGGTTGAGGCTCTCCCCACCGCAAAAAGTTTTTAAAGTTGGTAGTAAGTCAGTAACTTTTAGCAGTTGGCTATTTCAGCCGGCTGTTTTTTTTGTCTGTTCTGGGGTTGTTTTAATCACGGCTTATTTAAAGACCAGTTTAAACACACCCAGGAAAAACAACCAGCCCGTATTCAAAACGACTTTGCCGAGCAACAGCATCAGCAATGTGGTGTTTAAAAAGCCGCCGAATTATACTTCAGCTAACTTGTTTGGCGGGCCGAGGCAAATTTTTTTTGATCACAAGGGCAATAAAAACGCTTATGTTCGCCGGCCCCTTAATCGCCTATCGGAAAATATTGCTCTATAAACCAGTTTTTCTAGGCTGAGAAAAGAAAATTTAACTTTGAAGAAATGGCGAGAACAATTTTTTAGGCACTACCCCTAATTCGTCGGCAAAAAGAATTAGGAAGATAAGTTATTGGCAGCGAGTTTAAAGCTTATTCAAATTGTAGATTTATAGGCTTTATCAGATGAATAGGGTCTATCAAAAAGCAGGTTTTTGAGAAAAACCGGGTTTTGAGAAAAAGTTTGTCTACTTCATTAGACTGAGAAAGGTTATATTGATACAAGCCTATGGGCGCTCAGAACACTCGCAAGGTTGATTTGTCAGTTGACCCAACCCTACTTTATGTTTAAGCGTTGAACAGTCAATCTACCTTTTTGGGCGGAAATGACCAGGCAAATAAAACAACAAAAAAGTATTAAAAGTCTGGGTTAGCAAGTGGCTCCTTTGATAGAAAAAACAGAAAGAAATCCAGATGAGATCAGGGAAATTACGGAGCTTGTAACCGAGATTACCTTAAACTGTGAGCCAGATCACATAATGTGCAGAAAAAGATCACGCAAATTAATACTAAATACATATATCTCAGGAATTCGGATATTTTCAATAAAGATTAAGTAAAGATTGCTCAGAAGACTTGCAAACAAAAAATTATAAGGAATAATAGAAATAGGAAGAAAGGAATCACAGGAAACAAGTATGAAACTCCAACTCGTTACCACCATCAGCGCCGCCGCCGCCACCGCTCTGTTAGGTTTTTCAGGAACCGCTCAAGCTGCCACCTTCGGCAATAGCGGCATCACCTTCAATAGCAACACCACTGTAAACTTTAACTTTATCCGCTCTCAGGGTGCGTATCAATCAAGGTTAGGCATTTATGAAGTGCTGACCCAAGGCCGCCAAACCGTGACTTCTCTAGTCAGCAACCTATTCTCTGAAGTCAAACCCTCCGACAACGGCAGAGCAAACGAATGGGCCGGCACTTTGGGCAACACAGTTTTGGGTTCTGGAAAAGCAAGCTTTGAATTTGTAGCCGGTAGAGTTTATACCTTGGGCTTGGCCAGCACTTTTAATGGAAACAACAGACCTACGGTTTTCTCAACGACAAGTTTAAACAGATTTGGTGGAGTAAACACCCAACAAGCAGTATTTGCAACTAGCTTACCGCTGAACAACAACAGTACCGCTGCTTTGGCCGGTGCCGCGAACTATAACTCTGCTAACCCCTTTACCCAAGGAGGAATCCAAATAGGCTTTGATGATCGGGGTAATGGCAATGATGCAGACTTCCAAGACTTCCAAGTGACTGCTGAAGCCGTTCCCGAACCGACAACGATGGCCGGTATGGCTTTGGGTGCTGCCGGTTTGGCTTATGCTCGCCGCCGCCGGGAAAGCAAGAACGAAAGCAAAAACTAATGTAAACGGCCATCAGGCTTAGACTTACATGGAAACACAAAAATTTGAACAGTTGGCCTTTGAGGTCAACTGTTTTTGTGTGTAGGAAAAATGCCGGCGTTATTTCCGAGAACATCCAAAGTTAGAACCGGCAAAAAAATGGGTATAAAATAAATACATAGCCACCGGCACCTACCCAGCCGATGACCGCATGAAAAAATTCTCTTGTTAAACTGATTGTTTATCAAACTGCCCCCAAAAAATTCCTAAAACTTGCAAAGAAAAATACAAAAACAATGAATCTTGACAATTGGCAAAAGTATATAAAACAGCCGCAGTTTTGGATCTTAGCCGCCGGATTTGGCTTGCTGGCTCTTCAAACAATGTTGGGTTCGGAACTGAAAAACCCAGAAGTAGGTGGCACAAGTATGATGGCCTTGGGTGCTGCTGCTTTTCTGATCTCCGATAAAAAAGGTGTCTTAGAATTAAAAAGTAATAATTTCTCTAGGTTTTTTGGTGGCACGATTTTAGCCTTGATTTTTTTCCGAATGATTACGATGTCGGTATATCATCCGATTTTGAGAATAGCGCCCTTAATCATTGGTATTGGGGTAGCTTTGATGCTGTCGGGGATAAAAGGATTAAAAAAATTCTGGCAGGAACTCGTTATGCTGTGTCTGCCAATTGTGGCACCGGCACCGGAGTTTTTGGTCAAAACCATAGACATTACCCTTCCCACCGCTAAAGTTGCGACGATGATGCTGTGGTATTTAGGATACCCTGTGCAGCGGGAAGGAATTTTTATGCACTTGCCCACCGGCAGCGTTGAAGTTGGTTCTGGGTGTTCTGGAATGAGTACCATCATGCAGTTATTGGGGCTGTCTCTACTGGTTTTATTCACCTTCCGCACCACCATAAAACAAAAAATTATGGTGCCGGTGGCCGCCGTTGTTGTTGCATTTTTTGTCAACTCAGCCCGTGTGGGAGTTATGGCAGTTTTAGCAGCCTCTAGTAATCCCAAATCTTTTGAATATTGGCATTTTGGCGAAGGCTCAGTTATCTTTTCTATGATTGCCGTTGCTATTTTGGGGTTGTTTTGCTGGTTGACGATTTTGCGAGAAGAACCGCCAAAAAAAGATGCCTGATAGAGTGGCGCTAGTTATCAGAGCGAAGCAGGTATTCTACATTAATCAAAAAACACAATTGCCTAATTTTTGCCCCTCTTCCTGCTAAACTAACAAAGATCAACCTTGAGTATCTCTACCCATTTACTCAAATACATTTTTCACAAAAACCTGAGTAAATTTTATGACGCGAGGCGACAGCGAACAGGGTCAGTCAATCTACAGACTGCGTTGGATAGGCTACGGCCTATTGTTGTTAGCATTATTCGATGTTATCGACTCTTTTATACCGCCAAACTTTACTAACCCAGTCTGGGAATTTCAAACCATTGGACTTTTGGTAGAACGGGTGGCTGTTCCTTTATTGGGATTCGTTTTAATTTTTTTTGGCGAGTCATTTAACCGCAATCGTTTAGAGGAGTTGCTGCTGAGGATATTATCTTGGCTTTGTTTACTTTTTGCGATTGTATTTCTGGCACTGGTTCCTTTGGGAATTCTTAACACTTATCGAATTAATGACCTCAATAATAACCAAATTAACACCGCAGCCCAAGCCCAATTGACTCAACTTAAACAAGTTGAAGATCAAGTAAGTCAAGGCACGCCAGAAGAGATCAGACAACTAGCAACTCAGCTTGGTTCTTTCGGTATTCAAGCGGATGCTACAAATCCTGATCAATTCAAGCAGCAAATTTTAGAAAGAATCCCCCCAGTTAGAAAGGCTGTGCAAGAACAGGCAATACAAGAAAAACAAAATCAACGCACTGGCTTGCTTAAAAATGCTGTGAAGTGGAATTTAGGGGCGCTGGTAGCCTCTGTTTTATTCTTCATTCTCTGGAAAAGCACCGGCTGGGCACGGTAAGCAGGGAATTGGGGATTGGGGAATACCAACCCATCCCCAAAAACAAATGACTATTGACAAATGATAATTATCATTTACCAATACAAAACCGGCTAAAAATTCGCTCCAGTACGGATTCGGTTATTTCTTCGCCGGTGACTTCTCCTAGGGCTTGAATGGTTCCGCGTAAGTCTATTGTCCAAAAATCTAAGGGGAGTTGCTGCCCAATTGTTGCAGCGCATTGTTGTAAGGCAATTTCCGCACGAGTTAAAGCACCGGCCTGTCTTTGATTAATCGCTAAATCCATATTGGCTGCTTGTAAATCTCCGGCATTTACGGCTTCTAAAATGGCTTTTTCTAAGTCTTCAATTCCTTTGTTTTGAGCGGCGGCTGTGTACACTATTCGCGGAATTTCTGGAAAATTTGACGGTGTAAATTTCTCAACTAAATCGATTTTATTGACGATTAAAATTAAAGTGCGGTGTTTAACTTGTTCGTAAATTTCTGTATCCGCCGGCACCCAACCAGTTGAGCTATCTATTGTTAATAAAACCAAATCTGCCTCTTGTGCGGCTTGACGGGAACGATCTACACCAATTTTTTCTACTATATCGCTAGTTTCTCTGATGCCGGCAGTATCCAAAACTTGCACCGGCACTCCCCCGACAACTAACTGCGATTCGACGACATCTCGCGTGGTGCCGGGTAAAGGTGTAACAATAGCTCTGTCACTTCGACTCCAAGCATTTAATAAACTTGATTTGCCAACATTAGGCCGGCCTACTATTGCAACTTTTAACCCAGATCGCAATAATTCTCCTTGATTTGCTGTGGCTAAAATCCTTGACAATTCTGCTAAAACCTGCTGAATTTGATTAATAATTAACTCTTCATTCAAAGGCGGTAAATCGTCTTCAAAATCAATCCTAGCCTCAATTTCTGCCAAAATATCTAAACAAGTATTTCTTAATTGTCGGATGGGAGTTGCTAATTTTCCCCGCAAACCGGCCAGGGCTGTTTGAGCGGCGGCGGCTGAACGTGCCCCCACAAGATCGGCTATACTTTCGGCTTGGGTGAGATCGAGCCGGCCATTCAAAAACGCCCTTAAGGTAAATTCTCCGGGTTGGGCCAAACGGGCACCGCTCTTGACGCATAACTGCAAAACTTGCTGCACCGGCATGATCCCGCCATGACAGTGAAACTCTACAACATCTTCGCGGGTATAAGATCGCGGTGCTTTCATAATTAGTAACAAAGCTTCATCGACCATCTGCTGAGTTTGGGGATCGCGGACATAACCGTATAAAATGCGGTGACTTTCCCAAACTTGCTGGCCTGGTGCAACAAAAAGCGTTTCGGCAATTTTAACAGCTTGGTCGCCGGAAAGTCTGACAACTCCGATGCTTCCCTGCTGGGGGACGATGGCGGTGGCGATGGCGGCGATGGTTTGATTTTGGGGGAGTTGCTGTGACATTTAGGCGAAGGTGATGATAAAACTGGCACGCTGATCATGGTTCCATCTTTAAGGATAAACCGACAGACCTGGATAAAACCTGCGGTTAATCGAAGGCTTGGCGGTAAAAAAGCGATAATATTTTTACCTGGTCTTGGTTTTGCCAAGGGGCCGGTTAATTTTTTGCTGCACGTTGCTTAATGTTAAATATGGTTAAAAACAGTAACAATTTTAATGGCAATGCTGAGGGATATTTACCCTTAATTATTCCTATTGCTTTTGGTTTGGTGGTGATTTTGGCGGCGGGACGAATTTTTTTGCCGGTGGCTGTGGCTGCTGGTTTGGGGTTTGGGTTTCGCCGCTATTGGCAAAATAAACAAAAAAAACTTGAAGAGTTAAATAGCACTTTTTATCAATTAATCCAAGAAAATAACGGCTGGGTGACGGCGTTAGATTTGGCTATGAAATCTAATGTGCCGGGGACAGAAGTTCAACAGTATTTAGATGAACGAGCCCGCGAATTTGCGGCGCATTATGAAATAACAGAACAAGGGGGGATGATTTATTATTTTGAAACTGCTCTTTCTCCGAATGGGAGTAAACCGCCGACAATTGTTGATACGAATTATGAGCCGGTTGTTTCTTTTTCAGAGCCTATTGTCTCGGAAGTTCCTAAAAATCCTCAGCCGTCTAGTCCGCCTCCTGTTGAGAAAAAGCCGACGGAATCTCCGCCGATTGATGTGCCGGTTTCTGCGGTTAAGAAAACTGAGTCATCAGCGCCTGTTTCTGATCTGAATAATAATTTAAAGCCGGCTTCTCGCAAAGAAGTTCAGCTACCTCCGATTCAATCTAAAACTGAGCCGCTGAATTTGAATAATGGCAAGTCTGAGGTTTCTTTTAATGTACCGAATTCTGGTTCTAAAAAAACGTCTTCTGTGGTTCCTAGTTCTTTAACTCAAAGTGAGTTGGCTTATCGTTTGGGTGTTCATGCTACTACGGTTAGTAAGTGGAAAATGCGCCCAGATTTTTCGGAGTGGAGTGGTAGTAAAGATCCGGCGGGTGTGGTTTGGAAATATGATGTGAAGTCTAAGCGGTTTTATAGTGGTAGGTGATGGTTTGGGGGTTTGATTTTTTAAACGCAGCCTTTAGGCAGGCAGGATGCCTGCCCCACAGATAGGTTACTGGTATGGGGGTTTTATGAGGTTTAGTCGGCGCAATTTTTTAAGGGGGTTTGGGTTAACAATTTTGGCAAGTACGTCACCGGCACTTTGTCAAACTCAGCCTGTTTTAAAGCCGGCTCGTTTGAAGGTGGGGGATACTGTGGGGTTAATTAATCCTGCGACTTTTAGTGAGCCTAAAGAAATTGAAGATTTGCGGAAAACTCTATCACAATTTGGGTTAAATGTCAAGCTTGGAAAACATCTTTTTGATCGCTATGGATATTTGGCAGGAAGGGATGCGGAACGGGCTGCGGATGTAAATGCTATGTTTGGGGATACTTCGGTAAATGCTATTTTAGCAGTGCAGGGGGGGTGGGGTTGTAATCGCATTTTGCCTTTATTGGATTACAAGTTAATTAGGGGAAATTCAAAGATTTTGATGGGTTATAGTGATATCACGAGTTTGCTTTTGGCAGTTTATTCCCAAAGTGGAATTGTGACGTTTCATGGGCCTTTGGGTGCGTCAACTTGGAATGATTTTTCGCTTGGTTGGGTGAGGCAAATTTTGTTTGGGGGGGAAGCGGTGATGTTGCGAAATCCGATTGAGGGGGTGAGTCGTTTGGATAGAAAAAAAATGCAGCCTCCGTTACGAGTAGAAACGATTACGGCGGGGAAGGCGCGGGGGAAATTGGTGGGGGGTAATTTGTCGGTTTTGGCGGCTATGGTGGGGTCAAATTATTTGCCTTCTTGGGAGGGGGTAATTTTGTTTGTGGAAGATATTGGGGAGGAGGTTTATCGAGTTGACCGGCTTTTGACACAATTAAAATTAGCGGGAATTTTGAATAATATTTCAGGGTTTATTTTTGGTCAATGTACGGATTGTGATCCTGAGAATCCTTTGGAGTCTCTTTCGTTGTCGCAGGTGTTTTTGGATATTATTAAACCTTTGGGGGTGCCGGCGTGGTATGGTGCGGCAATAGGTCATATTGCGGATAAGTGGACGGTGCCGGTGGGGGTGGAGGTGGAGATTGATGCTAGTGTGGGTACGGTGCAATTTTTAGAGCCGGCGGTGGTTTGAAGAAATGGGAGATTGATGTGAGGCAATTATGAATTATGCTGAATAATAAAGTAGGCTTTTGGTCTGCCGGCATACTCTCTTATTCAATAAACCATAAACAAAATAAAAATTTCTGGAGGCTAGGTTATGTCTGAGATGCAAAATGAAGTTTCAGTTGAAAATCCAACCGCAACAGAAGAAAGTTCAACGACTCAAGAACGCTTCTGGGGAAAGGTGACGGTTTTGGAAGAAGGGCCCCGTTATCGGATTAATCAAATTATGATTAAACCAGGTCATACGATGACGGCACAAATACATTATCATCGCAGTGAACATTGGGTTGTGGTTTCGGGGACTGCAAAGGTGATTTGTGGGGATAAGGAGATTTTAGTAACGCAAAATAAGTCTACTTATGTGCCCCAATGTACGCCGCATCGGGTGGAAAATCCGGGGGCTATTCCGCTGGTTATTATTGAAATTCAAAATGGGGAATATTTGGGTGAGGATGATACAATTCGGTTGAATGAGCCGGTGGTTGAAAGTTAGGAATTGTTGGCTGATGTAGGGCGGATTTTTAGACGATTTGTGACTGATTAAAATCCGCCGCTACCACAACAAAGCCGCAAAGAAACGAAGGTTTTTGTGGGTAGGAGAAAAATTCAATGATTGAATGAACAAAAGACTATTATTTTGCTATTTGTGCAACAAGTTTATATTTGTGTTGAGTCTCACCAGGAAACTCAGTAAAGCTGGCTTACAGCCCAAATTTTTCCCTCGTAGTCAGCCTTGAAACCGGCAATTTTTTGAGAAAACCACAGCTTCCTTTCTCGAACCAAGGGTCTAAACAAAGTCACCGGCAACTTTTCCAACGCTGTTGAAACTTGAGATTGCAAATAAGTACCATTTTCCGGCAACTGCAATGCAAAAATTTGTTTCATCATCTCTATAGGCTTTGTATTCTTGCCAAGTTGCCGGTTTCTACTGAGTTTGAGGGCCGGTGAAAGATAAGCAGCGATAGCATTAAAAATCACCAAAAATATCAATTATTTTCTCATAATTGATGGTGGGCAAAAGCCACTCTACTTTATTTGGAATTCCGCCAACTCAGCGACGATTCCACCGGCTTGCCATCTGGCATAATTGTTTTTTCTAAAAGGGCATTTTGGAAACTGGCTTTTTCAATATTCGCACCTGCCAAATTTGCCCCCGACAGATCAGAACCGCTGAAATTTGCCCCAATTAAATTAGCATTGCTCAGATTAGCACCCCGCAAATTCACCCCACCTATACCAATTGGTTGCAAGTTTCCGCTAATCTCTGCAAAATTCGCCGTTGTTTGTAAAGCATTTTGTAAATTCGCACCAGTCAAGTTGGCGCTTTCTAGGTTTGCGCCAATCAAATTAGCCTTTGTCAGGTTCGCATTTTTTAAATTAGCAATCACCATCCCTGCAAGACTGAGGTTAGCATTGCTTAAATTAACACTCTCTAACTCTGCGCCGTGCAGTTTTGCAGCCAGCAGCGTTGCATTTTGTAACCGGGCTGTGCTTAAATTGGCTTTGATTAAATTGGCTTCGTTTAAATTGGTGCCGGTTAAGTTCGCACCCTTGAGGTTAGCTTCTTGGAGGTTTGCACCCTTAAGGTTAACCCCTGCCAGATTTGCACCGCTGAGGTCGCATCCTTGGCATTGTTTCGTTTCCAGCAATTGTTTTAAATGAGCGGCATTTTCTGCCGTTGCCGGTGTCGTTAAGCCAAATACTAATAATAATGCAAATGATGCCAGCATCCCCAGTTTCATATTCGCTGCCTCACACAAATCCTATTTATTATTATGAATGATTTGTTCTGGGTTTGGTTGCCTGAAATCGCTCATTTCCTGTGATATTTTTGGTCGTAGCCTGTGATTGATTTAACGGCGATGCTGTGATCTGGATCGTATCCTTTTGTAAAGCATTAGGCGGTAATTTTGAAGGGCTTGTGAGGGGTTGCCGGCGGCTTCCAGCATACAAAAGTGGTTATGTCAATTAAGGTTATAAAAATTTACTTTTTTTGTCAAGGCTTGATGCACTGAATAATTTTATTATCTCAAAAAATCTATCTTTTGGCAGTTGTGTTCAAGAAAGTTTAAACTGTCAGGGTGGCTGGGCTCATGGACTGCCGTTGAGGAGAGGATGCCGGTAGCCCAGAGCGATATATTAACTCAACAACAGGCAATTCCACCACCCAGAGAAAGGATGTATTTTAAAACACATTAAGCGTATATCTTAGAAAAATCATGGCAAAAAAATCTAAAACTCGCACCGGCACAGACGCCAACTCACCCAAGTCAGCAAAAAAACAGAAGCTTATCGAAGGTTTCACCCGCTTAGAAGCGCAGGTAGAAGAATTGCAAAATCAACTGTTGCTGGCGGCGCAAGACCGAGCGCAACTGCTAGGTTTAGTGCAGCAAGCCGCGCAGGAGCGAACACAACTGCAATCTCAGTTAGATTGGGTACTCTACCGGCTTGAGCAATTAAATCCAGAACAAATGCAATCAACATTATCGCAATTAAGCGGATGGCTCGCCGGAGGAACAACCAACCAAAACTATTTAAGTTCAGAAGTAGGAATAGATTACAACTCCCTGCAAAACTTGTTAGCAAAAGGCAAATGGCGAAAAGCCGATGAAGAAACCTGGAATTTGATATTAAAAGCAGCCGGTAGAGAAGATGAAGGCTGGTTAACCTCCGAAGATATCCAAAATTTCCCCTGTACCGATTTGCGAACAATTGATTGGCTGTGGCATGAATATAGTAATGGCTATTTTGGATTTACAGCACAGCAAAGCGTCTGGGATAGTGTCGTTGGCAGTTATACAGAATTTTGCGACCGAGTGGGCTGGCGAGTCAACACTGCCTGGATATATTATGACGGATTAAATTTTTCTATAGATGCACCCCAAGGGCATTTGCCGGTGATTGCATGGCGCCGGCGTTCTTGTTATGGTGTCGGAAAATCCACCGCCTCCGAAACTTTCTCAAGTTTATTATCTCGGTTGTTAGAGTGTGCCGGTGTTCCCTAGTTTTTCAATCAAAATCAAACGAGGATAAATTAAACACTTACCCCCATTGCCTTTGACACCCTAACTATCCACAACTTTTTCAAAAAATCCAAACACCGCCGGCAACTGACCGCCCCAAAATTGATAATCGTGGCCGGCGTCTTTAACTGCATGATATTCAACAACAAGATTGCTTTTATTTTTGATCAACTCCTGATAAAAAAGTCGGCTTTGTTGCTCTGGTACAATATCATCTGCCGTACCATGAGCCAGATAAAGAGGCATCACCCATTCAGCCGCACGCAAGCTTGGATTATCGCGTCCTTTCCAGCGTTCAGGAAATTTTGTATAAGCACCATAAACGGCAGTCATCAAACGATCATCCGGGGTATTTTCTTGGCTAAAATCACCAGAAAGACTTGCACCGGCCACAAATAAACGAGGATTTTCTAAGGCAATGAGCGCCACTCCTCGACCGCCGGTAGATAATCCCAACAGCGTATTATTTTGTCCCGGCCTTAATAGATTATGTCGCTTTTGAATTTCGGGAATTAAACGAGTTTTAATAAACTCTCCCCCCGGCTTTTGATTCCATTTTAACTGAGTATCAGGATAATAAGAACTCTCATACAAAGTTTGCAACATTTCTGGCAAAATCAAAACGTAACCATGCTTTTCTGCTAAATTAACTAAATTGGAATTTTCCGGCCAACTTGTGCGGGGATAATTCCACCCAGGCAAAACCAAAACAGAGCGGTTTCGGTATTTTTGGGGAACATAAATATCGTAACTCACCCCGTCAACTGACAGGTTTTTATTCCAGCCGGGTTTGGCGTTGAGCAGTTCTATTTTTTGAGGTTCCGCCATTGTGGTTTCCGTCGTGATAGGAGAAAGGGTATTTTCAGCCTTGGCAAAGGTATTTTCCTGAAAATTAGGAGGTTTAGATTCCGAACAACTGGCAGTTACTAAAACTAAAGGCAATAAAAAAAACAGAGTCCAAATACTGGTTGACATTTTCTTCTGAGGAAAAATTAAAACTTAGAAAATAATTGATGATATTATTACCGATTTAGGAGTTGAGCGCAATAATTTTCCGAAAACCGGCACTCAAACCCCCATCCCTACCGCCACGAGGGTAAGAGTGAGTGGGGAAGAATATTTGTACACAATTAAACAGCCGACCACAGCCAGAGTTATGCTTGATTACTCAGCCAAATTTAATAAAAATTAAAGAAAAAAAAGGAACTCTAAAAAAGAGTTCCCTAGAAAATAAAAGATTTAACCACAAACGCTAAATGGCAATTCCCTATCTCGCAATTACACTAAACCCAAGAAGTGGAGAACACCTTGGCCGGTGCTAAGTTCAACAATCAGAGCGATCAAGAAACCAAGCATTGCCAATCTACCATTCCACAGTTCAGCAGTAGGGTTAGAGCCAAATTCAAATTTGGTGCCAAATTCGCCGTATTGACGCTTAAATTGGTTGTTGTAAGAAGGATCGGTGTTAGGGGTCGGTGTATTAGTTGTCATGTTGTTTATCTCCGTTGTGTTTCAGTTTGTAACGCTTGTTATTAAGTAATGTAAAAAATCTTGACAAGGAATGCCATCTATCTTTTAGGTGAAAGAAAATAATCACCAATTCTCCAAAAGTCTACCTTCAGATAGGACACACCCAAAAAAACACATTTTGTAGATTTTGATCGCTTGTTTAAACATCCCTAATAGCCGCGACTTTGCGTAATAAAGTAACAAAAATCACATTAAATTTTCCGACTCATAAATAATTCTTACCTCTCTGTTTAAGTAAAATTATGTTTAGCCATCACCCATCCCTCAACCCCAACCTTTAAATGAAAAATCACGCTATCTAAAATCCTATTCTTGGGCCGGCGCCGCCAAAGTTCCATCTCCTAAACCGGCCTCTTGCAAACGATTTGCACCAATATTTCGACTTAACACAGCTAACCCAGCCAAATGTGCCTGTAAACCGGCAGTGCTGGCACAACAATCTGTTAAAACAATAGGCTCAATATTCATATCAAATAAATCCATTGCTATTTTTAAAACACACATATCCGTATCAATACCGCACACATACATCTGCTGAATTGAACGTTGGCGAAAATAACTAGCCATCTCATCAGGAATACCGCAGAGACCGGGTTTAGAAAACACACGCTCTGCTGAAGCAAACGGGGCAATTTCTGGGGCGAGGTTTGTATCCGGTTCATCACTACAAGCATCCCAGGATAAAAAGCGACAGTAGGGGCTATTATTAGTATTAATAAAACGAGTGAATAACACCTGGTTATAATTGCCGGTTTCGATGAGACGAGCCACCCGTTTCGGGATATGATGGGTAAATTGATTCAAAAAGCCGGTTTGCACATCAACAATAAGTAAAGCTTCTGACATATAAAAGAAATCCTTTTCGGTAATCTCTATTACTTTTACAACAAAAAACAGGCAATTTAAATCTTGCTACAGAGTGATTTTGTAGAGCGAGGCTTTCCCCACCGGCCATAAATAGAGGATCGAGCATCAGCCTAATAAATTTGTTAAAATAAGCAACAAAACAAAAATAGGGCAACGGTTATGACTCAAGAAAAAACAAAATGGGATGCCGGCAGATTTATCAAAACCCTCGCCTATTTTGGCGTAATTCCCTTTATTGGAAGCCTCAGCGGGTTGCAACAACTATTTAAAGGAAAAGCGCAAAAAGAAAAAACACCCAAACCCCAAAGAACCGGCATCATATTAGTGGCCGGTGCCACTGGTGGAGTAGGTAAAAGAGTCGTCAAAAAACTGCTAGAAAAAAACTATCAAGTTCGAGCCTTAGTCAGAGATAGCCAACGCGCAAAAGAAATTCTTGGTAACAAAGTTGAAATTATAGAAGGAGATATTACCATCTCCGAAACGTTAAACGAAAACGTAATGAAAGATATCAGCGCCGTCATTTGTTGCACCGGCACCCGTGTACAACCCGTTGAAGGCGACACTCCCAACCGAGAAAAATATTATCAAGGCATAAAATTCTACCTTCCCGAAGTAGTAGACATTCCCGAAATCGTCGAATACAAAGGCATACAAAACCTTGTTCAAGCCACGCGCAAAATCCTCAAACGCGGCACAGATGAAAGCCTGATTTTTGACTTTACCCAACCCACCCAAGACTTAAAAGAAACCTGGGGAGCCTTAGATGATATAGTCATGGGAGGAGCCAGCGAAAGTTCAATACGCTTAGTAGAAAACACCGGCCTATTTTCCGGCTATGTATCCGTTGCCAACTCCGGCGGTTTTGCCTCTGTGCGGACAAGAAACTTTGACCCCCCCATTGACTTAACAGGATACACCGGCATAGACCTACGAATCAAAGGCGACGGCAAACGATATAAATTTATAATCCGCAACGATCCCCAATGGGATAGCCTGTCTTATTGCTATTCCTTTGACACCGTTTATGACATTTGGATAACCGTCAGAATACCCTTTAAAGATTTGATTCCTGTTTTTCGAGCCAAAACCGTCCCAGAAGCTAAAAGCTTTGACCCCAGCCACATAACATCCTTTCAACTCATGCTGAGTAAATTTGAATATGACGGAGCACTCAACCCCAAATTTGAAGCCGGAATTTTTCAAATGCAACTCGAATATATCAAAGCTTATGGCGGCAAAATATTACCACAATTTGTGCAAATTAGTTCAGCAGGAGTAACAAGACCAGGCCGGCCAGGAATAAACCTCGAAGAAGAACCACCCGCCGTCAGATTAAACGACCAACTCGGAGGAATTTTAACTTGGAAATTGCGAGGAGAAGACGCCATTCGTAGCAGTGGATTAACCTACACAATTATCCGACCTTGTGCCCTCACCGAAGAACCCGGAGGAAAAGCTTTAAAATTTGAGCAAGGCGATAATATCCGGGGAAAAGTCAGCCGTGAAGACATAGCAGAACTGTGTTTGCAAGTTCTCGAAGAGCCAAAGTTAAGTAACGTAACATTTGAAGTCAAAGAAAGTTACGATTTGGGAGACAAAGAAGACTTAGAAAAATCAATTTCAGGATTGAAAGCAGACCGATAAAGAGATAAGGTTTGTAGTGGAGCTTTTTGCCTCAACTACAAACTTTACAGGTTAAGAAACCGATGGAAACAACGGCACAAATTCAAAGCATATACACAGATGGAGCCTGTAGCGGCAACCCCGGCCCCGGAGGTTGGGGAGTCGTGGTATGCTACAATGACGAAACAACCTATGAACTGGGCGGAAGCGACAAAAAAACCACAAATAACCGAATGGAAATGCAGGCCGCCATCGCCGCCTTAGAATTTTTTAAACAGGCCGGTCAAATCGAGCCAATTACGATTTATACCGACAGCGAATATTTAAAAAACGGCATTACTCAATGGGTAAAAGGGTGGAAAAAAAAAGGCTGGCAAACATCAGCCGGCAAGCCGGTATTAAATCAGGATCTTTGGGAAATTCTCGATCAACTCAACACCCGATTAGTGCATTGGCAGCACGTCCGGGGTCACTCTGGCAACTTTTATAATGATCGTTGTGATACAATTGCGCGCGGCTTTTCGATGGGCAAACCTCCATATCTAAAGCAAAATGAGGCCACCTTAACAAATTCAGCAATCACTCACGATATTGATAACAAAACGATACAATCGACAGAAGTACCCTCTGAAAATGCGATTTTAAACATTGCCATGACGGACTCAAATGCTCCTTTTGCTGTAGAATCCACCGATAACAATGTGCCTAGCGAGTTCAGAGTCTCGCAGTTGCGGGATCTGGTGGAAACGCTACGAATTGCCGATGAAGTTGCGGAAAAAGGCTATCTAATCACCAGTTCTGAACTAGCGAACCTCATGGACGTTAACGCCAGTGCTGTTACCAGTCGAGGGGACAATTGGGTGTGGCGAAATTGGCACATCTCGCGGGTGAGAAGAGAAGGGAATCAAATTCTCTGGCAATTAGAACGAGTGTTAGATTAATTTTTTAACCGCAGATAAACGCAGATAAACGCAGATAAACGCAGGAAAGATGCCTGCTTTACAGATAACATATAGATAACATATCCTCGTTCATCAGCGTTTATTTGCGGTTAAATTACTTTTTCGACCGCCCATTAACTCCCTCACACAAATGCTGATTACTTTCCTCCTTTAAAGAATTTGTCCGCAAATAATCTCGCAGCCAATGACAACCATAAACAAATAAATCGAGATTAAAAACTTCCTGTACATTCCACAAAATCAGCCGGTGATCTTCACTTACTGAAGCAACAAATTTACCATCTTGACTATAGGCTAAACCTCGAATTGCCGCAGTTTGACCTCGCAGTACGGTTAATTCTTTGGGTGGGCGTTTGATATAAAATGAAGAGGTGATCGGTACGGGGCTGTCGGGAAATTCTTGGGGGGTTAGCCGGTGTTGGCTGCGAATAAATTTTTCAATTAATTCTCGCTCTTCGGCGCTAAGGGATCGAGCTTCGAGTATTGTGCGGAAATTGGCTTTATTGATGGGTGTGTCAAAAATTTCTGCAAGAATCTGCCATAGGGAAGATGCGGTGCTTCTCAAGTAATGTTTCATAGTGGGAGGCTCTTGCTATTGTGGGATAGGTTTGCCCTTCCCAAACTTGCGAGAGGATGAGGTGTTGGACGAAGTTTAAATCTTTTTGCCATCTGGCACGAATTAGTTGTATTACCTCTTCTATGGTCATAGATTACAATGGCTGTGCCCGTTATGTTTTGCAGATAAAAGTTTAAACTCAAATGTTGGGGAGTGTGCAAGTTACAATTTGTGACATTTTGGTTGAGCAAGGGATTTTTGATAGGAATGCCGCTGTTTGAGTCAAGTAGATAAATTGAGTAGGTTAATTTCAAAAAAGCTGCCTTTTTTTGGCTTTCGTGGCCGGTTTTTTGCATACCACATTTTTAACTAAAAAATCCATTTTTTCTAAAATTTAACATTTGTCTAAAGAAAAACCCGTCTTTTGGTGATGGCGGATGTGAGTTTTTACCTAAACGCCAAGTTGGCTACATTAAAGTTTTTTTTTAGGTTGTCATATTGATGTCACATCTTTAGCAAGGGCTGCTTTTTAAGATGTGACAACTTCAACTTGGAAACCTTTTTTCCTTTAAGTTAATCTGTGTAAAGAATGCCGGTCAAGCACAAGATTTTATCGGCTTGATATAGAGCATCTCCTAAAAACCAAAATTTTTTGGGAGTGATATAATAATTTAATATTTCACTTATCGAAGAACTCCGGCCTCATTTCACAGGTTTATTAGGGGATAAAACTGGTTTTTAAACGTTTATCAATCAAAGTTTTCTAACAAAAAGAGGTGATTTTGTCATGCACATCAGCCACGATATTTTTTCTAATTATTTTATTCCTCATGGTCATTGTTACTTGTGGAAACCGGGTTTAGTGGGGCTGCATATTCTTTCGGATTCTTTTATTAGTTTGGCTTATTTCTTAATTCCTATGGAGTTAATTTATATAGTGAAGAAAAGAAAAGATATTCCGTTTGATTGGATTTTTTTCTTATTTGGATCTTTTATTATCTGCTGCGGGATTACGCATCTTATGGAAATTTGGACGTTGTGGCATCCTGATTATTGGGTGTCGGGTTTTCTCAAAGCTGTAACGGCGGCGGTATCCTTGTGTACAGCGGCGGTGGTTGTGCATTTAATTCCTAAAGTTTTGGTAATTCCTAGTCCTGATCAACTGGCGATGGCGAATTTAGCTTTGCAAACAGAAATAAACGAACGTAAACAAATAGAAATTGCTTTAAGTAATTTGACTTTGGATTTAGAAAAACGGGTACAAGAAAGAACTGTGGCGTTAGAAAAAGCCAATCAACTTTTGCAGCAGGAAAACTACGAAAGAGGTTTAGTAGAAGAGTCTTTGCGAATTTCTCAAGCGAAACTGGAAAGAAAAACGGAGCAGTTAGAAGATGCTTTGCAAGAAGTAAAATCTACTCAAACTCAACTGGTACAAACAGAAAAGATGTCTTCGTTGGGGCAAATGGTGGCCGGTGTGGCTCACGAAATTAATAACCCGGTGAATTTTATCTATGCTAATATTCCTTTAATGTGCGAATACATTGGGCAACTTGTGGGGCTGATTCAACTTTATCAAGAGTTCTATCCTGAGCCGGCCTTAGAAATTCAAGAAAAAATTAATTTGATTGACTTAGATTTTTTGAGAGAAGACTTGCAGAAAATTTTGGTTTCTATGAAAATCGGAGCTGAGAGAATTAAAAATATTGTGAAATCTTTAAGGACTTTTTCGCGGTTGGATGAGGCGGATATGAAAGCGGTTAAGATCCATGAAGGGATCGAGAGCACTTTAATGATTTTACAACATAGGTTGAAAGAACAACCGAATCGAATGGAAATTAAAGTGACTAAAGAATATGCAAATTTGCCGGATGTTGAGTGTTACGCCGGCCAACTCAATCAAGTTTTTATGAATATTATTTCTAATGCGATTGATGCAATAGAAATGAGGATTGGTAAAGGGAGAGATAAATATGGGGAGGATGCTGTTCTTCCGGAAATTTTGATTGCTACAGAATTGAAAGATAACCAGAGAGTGTTGATTAAAATCAAAGATAATGGGGCCGGTATAGAGCA
Source organism: Ancylothrix sp. D3o (assembly GCF_025370775.1). NCBI lineage: Bacteria > Bacillati > Cyanobacteriota > Cyanophyceae > Oscillatoriales > Microcoleaceae > Ancylothrix > Ancylothrix sp. D3o. The sequence continues at coordinate 448,848 of NZ_JAMXEX010000004.1, forward strand.
GGAGGTGATGGCTAAAATTTACGATCCGTTTTATACCACTAAACCCATTGGTTACGGCACCGGCTTGGGATTGGCAATTTCCTATCAAATTATTAAAACGCATGAAGGTTGTTTGCATTGCGTTTCCGAGTTTGGGCAAGGCACAGAGTTTATTGTAGAAATTCCTTTAAGATCAAAGGAGTTTCAGCAAGCAAACGGTGCTAAAAAAGTTTTGGTAAAGCAGTAAAATGATAAAGGTTGGCAACGAACATTTGAGAGAAGTTTGAAAGAAGTATGATCTGGGAATTTGTTAAAAGTATCTTTTCTCCAACACAGTATATGCCGCACGGTCACTGTTATTTGTGGCAAACACCTTTGGTGTGGTTGCACGTTATTAGTGATCTGTTGATTGCGCTTGCCTACTTTTCAATTCCAGCGCTGCTGATTTATTTTGTTTACAAGCGGCGCGATGTTCCTTTTTTGGGAATATTTGGGTTATTTGGTGCATTTATTGTCTGCTGCGGTACCGGTCACTTGTTGGAAATTTGGACGCTTTGGCATTCGGCTTATTGGTTGTCGGGGATTGAGAAAGCAATGACAGCAATTGTTTCTTGTTACACAGCCGCACAAATGGTAACGCTGCTGCCGCAATTTTTATCATTAAAAACACCCCAAGAATTAGAGTTAATTAATAGCAAATTAGAGCAGGAAATTGCAGAGCGACAGAATGCAGAATTAGCACTACGATTAGCCTATGAAGAATTAGAAGTGAAAGTCAAAGAGCGCACGGCTGAGTTGAGAGAAACCAATACTTGTTTAGAAGCAGAAATTCGAGAAAAAATAACTGCCGAAGCTATGTTGCGCGAAAAAGAAATTCGCTTGAGAGAACAACAAGCCAGCTTGCTAAAATTATCAAAAAATTCTAATATTTATGAAGGAAACACCAGCAAGGCGTTCAGAGAGATAACCGAAGTAGCAACCCTGACTTTGAATGTAGAGCGAGGAAGTATTTGGTTTTATAGTCACGATAAATCAGTCATGTTATGTGCCGATCTTTATCACTTGTCGGCTAATCAACACAGCCGGGGTGGAGAATTGAAAATTGCTGATTATCCGGCGTATTTTCAAGCGGTAAATGCGGAAAAAGCAATTGTAGCCATTGATGCCATAACTGATCCACGCACGCGAGAGTTTAGCGAATCTTATTTGATTGCTTCCGGTATTACTTCGATGCTAGATGTTCCGATTAGCCATCAAGGAAAAGTGGTGGGTGTGATTTGTTTAGAACATAAAAAAACAGCGAGAAATTGGACACTGGATGAACAAAACTTTGCTAGTTATTTGGCACAGATGACTGCATTGGCGCTTGCATCTCAGGAACGCAAGCAAGCCGAGTCTGAATTACGTTTAGTCACTGAACGATTGCAACATTTGCTTTCAGCTACCCCAGCAGTTATTTTTAGCTGCAAATTAGGGGGTGATTATGATGTCACATTTGTAAGCGAGAATGTTGCTTCAATGATCGGTTATGAGGCGCAAGAATTCATTGATGGTTCTCTGGATTGGCATAATTTAATTCACCCAGACGATAGAGAAAAGGTCAAGAGTGAATTTCAGAAGATTTTAGAAAAAGAATTTATTTCTTACGAATACCGGGAACGCCACAAAGACGGTCATTATGTTTGGGTATATGATGCAGTTAAATTAGTGAAAAATTCTGCGGGAGTCCCTGTAGAATGCGTGGGTTATGCGGTAGATATCACGGCTCGTAAAGAAGCAGAATTTGCTTTGCAGCAGCAATTAAAAAGAGAGCAGTTGGTCAATGCCATTCAAGAGCGAATTCGTTCTTCTTTGAATTTAGAAGAAGTGTTAAATATGGCGGTGGAAGAAGTCCGGCATTTTTTGGCAACGGATCGCACTGTGATTTACCGTTTTAATCCTGATTTAAGCGGTTTTATTGCGGTTGAGTCTGTTGCTGATTTGGGGCTATCAATTTTGGGAATTGATATTCACGACCCTTGTTTTGGCGAACGTTACACTAAATTATACGAAGAAGGCCGTATCCGGGCGATTAATAATATTTATGCGGGGGATATTGCACAGTGTCATGTTGATTTGTTGACCCGGTTGGGGATAAAAGCTAATCTTGTGGTTCCGATTTTGGAAGGTAAAAAATTATGGGGATTGTTGATTGCTCATCACTGTAAAAGTGCCAGAATTTGGGAATCTTCGGAAATGGAATCTTTGCGGCAAATTTCCGTGCAATTGGCTATCGCTATTCAGCAATGTATGTTATTTGAACAAGCAACATCTGAAATTTCCGAGCGTAAATTAGCGGAGGAAGCTTTGCAAAAAGCTGTGGTGAGGGCGGATGCGGCAAATAAGGCTAAAAGTGAGTTTTTGGCTTCGATGAGCCATGAGTTACGAACTCCTTTAAATGCTATTTTGGGCTTTTCTCAACTCATGGGACGCGATGCTTCTTTAAAAGTGGAACATCAAGAACATTTAGAAATTATTAATCGCTCTGGAGAACATTTGCTGGCTCTGATTAATGATATTTTGGATATGTCAAAAATTGAGGCCGGTAGAAGCAAACTTAATGAAAGCAGTTTTAATTTGCGGCGAATGATCAAAAACTTAGAAAATATGTTGCGATTAAAAGCTGAAGCAAAAAAGTTACAGCTTGTTTTTGATGTGGCCAAGGACTTGCCTGAGTTTGTCACAACAGATGAAGGAAAGTTGCGACAAGTTTTAATAAATCTTTTAGGAAATGCTATTAAATTTACTGAAAGAGGAAAGGTGACATTACAAGTCAAAATGAATGCCTGTAAGGTTAATGTTTTTGATTCTTGTATTTCCCCTCGCCAAACTTCCCTTTTATTTGAAATAGAAGACACCGGCCCCGGCATTTATCCTCAAGAAATAAGTAAGTTATTTGAGCCTTTTGGGCAAACAGTATCGGGTTTGAAATCTCAACAAGGTACTGGTTTAGGTTTACCTATTAGTCGCAAGTTTGTACAATTGATGGGGGGCGATATTCGCGTTGTTAGTACCCTAGGAAAGGGGAGTATTTTTGCTTTTGAGATAAGCGTGAAAGTGGCGGATTCTGGGGCGATTGTTATGACTAATATGCAGCCAATGGTGATGGGTTTAGCTCCAAATCAACCCCCATATCGCATTTTAGCAGTGGATGATCGGCTGGAAAGTCGTTTAGTTTTAGTGAAGTTATTGTCATCAGTTGGTTTTGAAGTCCGAGAAGCAGCTAATGGCAAAGAGGCGATTGCAGTGTGGGAAAATTGGCAGCCGCATTTGATTTTTATGGATATGCAGATGCCGGTAATGAATGGCTACGAAGCCACGCAATACATTAAAGCGGATATTCGGGGAAAAACAACGGCAATTGTTGCCCTGACGGCGAGTGCTTTTGAAGAAGAAAGAACGGAGATTTTAGCGGCTGGTTGTGATGATTTTCTGCGGAAGCCTTTTCAGCAAAATATTTTATTTTCTAAAATTGAAGAACTTTTAGGAGTCAGATATCTTTATGAAGTAACGGACGCTTTAAAGGTCAATAAAAAAGCTGCCCTATCGCAAGTTTACAGTCAGGATTCTTTGGCCGAAGAACTTAGCAAAATGCCCCGAGAATGGGTAGCTCAAATGTGGAAAGCTGCTAACGAATGTTGCGATGATAAAGTTTTCCAACTCATTAAAGAAATGCCGGTTGAGCTTGCATCTCTAGCTGGGGTTATTAAAGAAGCGGCAGATAACTTTTTGTTTGAGGACATTATTGAGCTTTGTAGCAATCAATTGTAAAAACTTGCTATAAAAACCAACTTCCTGCCGACTCCTTATTCAAAAAGGACATATTTGGAGCAAATTTGTAACAAATTTTTCGCTTCTTTTACCTTTTTTAAGGTTTAATAGCTATTGTCGGAAATTTTTAACCGAGTGTTCGCATGAACAGCAATTACTCTCCTTTAATTCCCGCAAGTATTCTGGTGGTTGACGATACGCCCAATAATGTGCGTTTGTTGTCGGCAATTTTAACAAAGCAAGGCTATCATGTTCGCAAAGCGCTTAACGGAGAACGCGCCCTTGCAACGGTGCAGGAGTTTCCGCCCGATTTAATTTTGCTCGATGTAATGATGCCGGAAATGAATGGCTATGAAGTTTGCCAAAAATTGAAAGCTTCTCCCAAAACTCGCGGCATCCCAGTAATTTTTTTGAGCGCCCTGGATGATGTTTCTGATAAGGTGAAAGCTTTTGATGTGGGTGGGGTTGATTATATCACAAAACCGTTTCACCATCACGAAGTTTTGGCGCGGGTTGCTAATCATTTAACCATTCAAAATCAACAAAAAATTTTGGAAGACCAAAGAAAACTATTAGAAGAGAAAAACCAACGCTTAGAAACAGAAATTACAGAGCGAAATCGCGTTGAGTTGGCTTTACGCGTCGCTCAAGAAAAATCGGAACGTTTGTTACTTAATATTTTCCCGGCCCGCATAGCAGAAAATTTGAAAAAAGGTGAAGGAACTTTAGCCGAAAGATTTGAATCGGCGACGGTTTTGTTTGCAGATTTAGTTAATTTTACGTCGCTGGCATCAAGAATTTCTCCTCTTGAGTTGGTGAGTTTACTCAATGATATTTTTTCTAATTTTGACAACCTCACAGAAAAGTACAATTTAGAGAAAATTAAAACGATAGGCGATGCTTATATGGTGGCGGGAGGATTGCCGGTACCCCAGGAAGATCATGCGGAGGCTATTGCAAATATGGCTTTAGATATCCAGCAATTTATTAACAATTTTAAAACAGATATTGGTGAGAATTTTGAAATCAGAATGGGCATTCATACGGGGCCGGTAGTGGCCGGTGTGATCGGTACAAAAAAGTTTATTTATGACTTGTGGGGAGATACGGTAAATCTTGCTTCTCGCATGGAATCTCAAGGTTTACCTGGGTTTATTCAAGTCACAGAGGCGATGCAAGAAAAATTAAAAGATAAGTATGTTTTTGAAGCACGAGGAATGCTTGATGTGAAAGGCAAAGGTGAGATGATGACCTATTGGTTAAAAGGGAAAAAATTATAAGGCTTTTAGGAGAAGGTGGGCATAGCCCACCCTACACATTCCTGTTACCCAGTCAGCGGCTAAAAGGGGAATATATGTTAAAACAATTCCACACCGGCCAGATTTTTCTCCATCTTAGCCCTCGCCGCTTCTCCACAAGTTTTAGGCGTCGGAAACATCTTCCCAGGATTAGCTAAACCCTTCGGATTAAAAACTTCTCGCACCCACTGCATCGTCTCTAAATCTGTCTCGCTGAACATATCTGGCATATAACATTTCTTATCCGCCCCAACGCCATGTTCGCCAGAAATACTCCCCCCAACTCTTACACAAAGTTTCAGAATTTCTCCCCCTAATTCTTCGACAACTTCTAAAGCACCCGGCACCGAATTATCATACAAAACCAACGGGTGTAAATTGCCATCACCCGCATGAAACACATTTGCAATGCGGTAGCCATATTTCTTACTTAACTCCTCCATCTCTTTCAAAACATACGCCATTTGTGTGCGCGGAATTACCCCATCTTGTACATAATAATCCGGGCTGAGATGACCGGCAGCCGCAAATGCTGCTTTACGTCCTTTCCACATTTTTAAACGGGTTTCTGGGTCATTGGCGCTAGTAATATTCCGCGCCCCATTCTTTAAACAAATCTCAGCCACCCGCTTTTTATTCGTCGCCACTTCTACTTCTAACCCATCCAATTCAACCAGCAAAATTGCTTCAGCATCTCGCGGATAACATCCAGTTGCTACCACATCTTCAACGGCATTAATGCTCAGGTTATCCATGATTTCCATTCCTCCAGGAATAATACCGGCAGCGATAATATCAGAAACGCTATTTCCCGCCGCTTCAATGTTCGTAAAATCTGCTAAGACCACACAAACTGATTCCGGGTATTTTAAAATTCTTAAAGTAATTTCTGTGGCAATTCCCAGCGTTCCTTCTGAACCCACAAAAAGGCCGGTTAAATCATACCCAGGCATCTCTGCTACCTCGCCACCCACATCAACAATCGAACCATCCGGCAAAACTAATTTTAACCCTAAAACGTGGTTGGTTGTAACTCCATATTTCAGGCAATGAACGCCTCCCGAATTTTCGGCAACGTTGCCACCAATTGAGCAAATAATTTGACTGGAAGGATCAGGGGCATAATAAAAACCGGCGCCGCTTACTGCTTGTGTTACCCAGTTATTTATCACCCCAGGCTGTACAACAACCCGCTGATTTTCTAAATCAATTTTTAGGATTTTTCGCATTAAGGCGGTGACAATTAAAACGCAGTTTTCCACCGGCAATGCACCCCCCGATAAGCCGGTGCCGGAGCCTCTGGCAACCCAAGGAATGTTATATTTATCGCAGATTTTTATAACTTCGGAAACTTGTTCTGTGGTGCGGGGTAAAACAACTAGGGCGGGACGTTGCCGGTAGCTGGTGAGTCCATCACATTCATAGGTTAGTAATTCTTCTTTGCGCTGCACAACGCCGGTTTTTCCCAGAGCGGCTTCAAATTCTTTGATAATGGGTTTCCAGTTAGTCTGTTGTTTATCTATGGCAATCATTTGTTACTCCCCGATAGAGGCGGCTAAAATATTTAAAGTTGGATGTGTTTTTTTATCCTAATACACTTTGACTTCTTCTGCCGATACTAGCTAGAAAATTTCTTTCCCTATGAGTCACCATAAAAATAAAAAAAATGGCTTATTCTCCTCCTCTTTCGTGAGTTTATGAATAGTGTCTTTGATGTTATTTCCCTTGTCGGCATCGTTGTCATGTTTATTGTGATTGTTCAGTCTTTATCTGCTTAGGCAGACAGGGTGCCGGTGCATTGAATGGCAAGGATTAGCGTTGATTTAGGAGTAGTCTAGGCGCTAGGCGTAGTGGTTAGGCCGGTAATTATAATAAATTTTTTAGGTTGAATTGCTCTCAATTCTTGGCAAACCTATCAAGCACGCTTAGCGTAAAAAAACCATTTAAAATATCCGATAAGTGAGGCTTATAAATCAAATTAAACATTTTTTGACCAAAAATCCCCAGTCACGAATCTCCACCACACAGTACGCAATTACCCACTCAATCGTACAATGAGAGTCTGGTAATCCGTCGATTCAGGAGAACAACGCTATGTCATTTGCAGTAGGCATGGTTGAGGTGAAAGGTCTTCCCCCAGCGCTTGCGGTGGCAGATGCGATGGTTAAAGCCGCCCGTGTTACGCTGGTGGGTTATGAAAAGGTGAGCGGCGCTCGTTATACGATCATTGTCCGGGGTAATGTCTCAGATGTGCAAACCTCTGTAGCGGCTGGAGTGCAAGCTGTCAAGGCAGTTAATACACAAGAAGACTTATTGCTCTCTTATCATTATATCCCCCGCCCCCATGAAAATATCGAATGCGTACTTCTGCCCAGTTTAACCTCAGAAACCGCTCAGTTTCGGGTTTTCTAAACCGTCGCACCTGAAAAATTTGTTTTTAAATTCTTGTCTTTTATGCTGTACTTTAATTGTTGAAAGTACAGCCTTTTTTTAAGCTTAGTTTGCCTAATTGGGCAGTTAGACGCGCAGATAAGTATCTTTACCTTTGTCGGGTAAAACTTTCAATTGTTGATTCCTTAAATCAGGTTCTAATCCCAAATCTTCCAAAGGAATTACCCCCACCAAAGGCTCCTCACCGCCAGCCAATTCCACACAATTATATACTCCCTCTCGACCAGCAATTGACAGTTTGACATTTTGGAACAAACGAAAGTTTCTGGTACCGACTGCTGTGTGGCCGATAATTTCACCGGCCTGGGTTAAACCTAATTGACTAACAATATCTGCCGGTAAACAAAGCCGACTGGCGCCGGTGTCTACCAAAACATTCTCTATCGTCAGGGAACGGATTTCATTGGCCCGAATAAATCCCCGTTCGGCTAAAATTTCATCAATCTGGTTTGTCACCGTGATAGTAGTTTTGACAATTCCCATTTTTCCCCTTGCTGTAGATGTGATAAACTTTCCCTAACTTCTCATCTCCAAATAATTATAACAATTGTTTTGTAGAAATTTAAGCTAACATCCACTTAATAGTTTAGGGCTTATTTGTAAGCATCAAAAATAACTTTTTATACCCCAGCCTACCCACCGGCCACCAAAACTCCCTAAAAAATTTTCCCGCAGGGCTTGCCAAAGCTGGGGGGTTTTTGCTATATTCATAAATGTTTGCTGGTGTAACTCAGTTGGTAGAGTAGCTGATTTGTAATCAGCCTGTCATGGGTTCGAGTCCCTTCACCAGCTTTTAGCAGAAAATCTGAGTTACGCATAAAAGGGAAAAGCGCCTTTATGTCGTGGCGTAGAAAGCCATAAGCCATAGTCACACAAAAATGCTTAGGATAATAGATCAAGCGCGATTCGGGAAACCTTTATGACAGAAAGATTTGAACCTCCCGCCTTACCACCCTCTGTGCGGCGTGTTATACCGCAGTTTCGATTTTTTGGCTGGGCGAGTTTTTGGGTACAGTTAGTATTAGCCGTGATTGCCGGCCTGATTTTTATATTTGCCGGTTTTTCTGCCAGTGTGCGAGCGCCTGGTGGTGCTGCTGCTGGTAGTAGCGGAAGTGGACCCGGAATTTTATTTGCCGTTTTAGGGTTAATTGCATTAGGGGTAAGTATTTATTGGTCTTTTCGATATACTCGCCTGGCGTTGCAACTGCAATCAGCTAATCCCAACCTCCGACCAAAAAGAACCACCGCCGCAAATTTATTACGGCAAGGTTTAATGTTAAATTTGACAGGAATGGGGTTTAGTTTGGTTGGTGCAGAATCGATAGCCGGGATTTTGTTTGGCAAAATTTTATCACAACCGCAGGGTGGTTTTGTGGTGAGTGATCCTTCTGCTTACACGCGAATTATTCAGCCGGTGGATATTTTTGTTGTGTTAGGAAATACGCATATTACGTTTGCTCATTTTATCGGGATTGTCACTTCCTTATGGCTGATTAATTCAGTGAATAAAGATGAGGGGTGATTGGGGTTTGGGTATTTTGTGGTTGTAGTTGGGTAGGGGTGGGCTTCGGCGCAAGCGCTCAGCCGAGCGGTTAACTAAGATTTTTAGCAACTAGCAAATAACCTTGATAAACTGCTCCCACTCAGTCAAAATCTAATAAAATTTTACCCCTTTTTTTGTGACGAGAAAGGGGAATTTATTTATAAAGATTCTGATTGAATAAGGTTAATTAGATTAATGATTTACGATAATATAAGCCAATTACTAAAAGTAATATGCACACAACATTTTTCTAAAAAAATGCCCTCTTTTAGGGTATAATTTTTGATAGTTTCTCTAAACCGCTTGTCTACAAGCCTGTCCTAATTTGCAAGTCAGTTAATTAGGGATAGGTATTCGTAAAAAACACACTAGCGGTAATAAAATGTGTCAAACTTCTTATCTATTAAACTTATGCTGGTCAACGAGGATAATCCTGTATCGGTATCCCTGAGCGCAGATAAACCAACAATCGCAAAAAAAGTTACACCACATACAGATTTAAAAAAACTAAATCTGAACTGGAGTGAGAAAGATTTGCCGGAAAAAGAACGGACAAAGCACGTTCACAGGCTACACCCCTACCTCGGTAAATATATACCCCAATTAGTAGAAGTTTTTTTAAGAAAATACTTCTCTCCTGGCCAATTAGTGATTGATCCTTTTGTTGGATCGGGTACAACTTTAGTGCAGGCGAATGAGTTGGGAATTAATTCAATTGGCTATGATGTATCTGCTTTTAATATCATGCTTTCTCAAGTCAAAACAGATGAGTATGATATCAAGCAAGTTCGTCAAGAAGTTACGGACATCCTAGAAAAAACAAAAGCGGCTACTCAAACAGAGAGTTATCAACTGAGTTTGTGGGATATCAACCCTAATATTCAGCCATTATGTGAAACAGATAACCAATATCTGCAAGAATGGTTCGCCCCTCAATCTCTTAAAGAGTTGCTTACCTACTGCCAGTTAATTAGCAGACACGGTTATAGGTATCAAAATTTGCTTAAGATTATCCTTTCTCGCTCAGCACGGTCGGCTCGTTTAACGAAACATTATGATTTAGATTTTCCTAAAAAGCCACAAACCGAACCATACTGGTGTTATAAGCATTCTAAAAATTGTCAACCCACTACCGAAGCATTCAAGTTTTTAAATCAGTACAGTATTGATACTGTTAAAAGGCTAGAAGAATTTGCAGCGGTTCGTACAAAAGCTACTGTTAAAGTATTCCATGCTGATAGTCGAAAAACAGTTTTTCCATCGATTGATGGAATGATTACAAGCCCCCCCTATGTTGGCTTAATAGACTACCACCAACAACACGCTTATGCCTATCATTTGGTTGGTTTAGAAGATAAAAGACATGAAGAGATTGGTGCTGCTGCTAATGGTTGTAGCCAAAAAGCCAAGCGCCAATACCAACAAGATATTGCTCAAGTATTCAGCCGCGTAATTGAAGCGATGCCAAGCGGTTCTCCGCTCATAGTAGTAGCCGGGGATAAAGATAATCTATATCCTGAAATCGCTAACATTATTGGGGTTGAAGTAGAAAGCATTATTCAACGGCACGTTAACCGCAGAACAGGAAGACGATCTAGTGATTTTTACGAATCTATTTTTATATGGCGAAAACGCTAAAGGAGGCATTTATGTCAGCTATTAGCTATAGGACACGCGCCTCTATAAAAGCCTATTTAGAGGTTTTTATCGAAAACCTTGTTGAGAAATATAGAAAGCGAAATTTACCTTCTGTTGATGGTTCCACACCCTATTTAAAACAAAAATCATCAAAAGGACGGCTAAAACCGTTCCATGCTGCTATTATTTCACCCGAAATGCTGCGTCTAAATGAATTTGAACGCGGTTTTAGCACCAGCTTGGGAACAACATTTGAGGAGTGTGCGAAACTTATTGCTTTTGAACATCACAGGGAAGCTCATCGTAGTTATGATATTACAGGTGAAGTTAGCCAAGCAGCTATTAATGAAATTGAACGCCAAATAGCAATTTTTGAAATTTCCTCAAAGAGCCAACGTCAAAAACCCTCGTTAGAAGAAATGATTCAAAGTGTTTTCAACGCGAGGAAAGATGATGATTTAGTAACTCGAACATCTCGCGCTGATCTGTACATCCTGACCAAAGAAGGAAAACATCTTTTTTTTGAGATAAAATCTCCTCAACCCAATAAAGGGCAATGCTTTGAAGTAACTCAACGGCTTTTGAGATTTCATCTGTTATCTGCTAAAAATTATCCTAGGGTAGAAGCATATTATGCAATGGCTTATAATAATTTCGGCCCCAATCGTTCTGATTACAAAAATTCTCTGGTTAAAACTTACACCCCATTTGATGACTCGGTAATCATTGGACAGGAATTTTGGCATATTGTAGGAGGGGAAACAGCTTATGAAGAACTCTTAGAAATTTACGAAGAAGTTGGGCGGGAAAAGAGCAAGTATATAATTGATGCTCTTGCCTTTGGATTCTAAAAACAGCCGCATCGCCCTATACTATCTAAAAAAATTGAAACTAAAAACCATCCCCAACACCCAAAAGCCACCGGCACCCCACCGGCGGCTTTATTCCCCCAACCAAAAATTACCTCACCGGCTGCAATCTCACATCCCTGCCAATAGGCGGCGCCGCAGCAGCACCAAAATTTACCCGGCACCCAATATTAAACACACTTGCACTACACTCCAAAGGCACCACCTGCTCATTCAAAAGCGCCGTACAACTCACATACTTATCCCCATTCGTATCCTTAATCATGCACTCAATTGGCTTCGCACCCGAACGCGAAGCCCAACTTTTCATCCCCCACTCTGCAACATTATGCTGCCAAAAAAACGTCACCAAAAATAACGACGCAATCGCACCAACCACCACAGAAACACCCAAACCAACCTTAAACTGCCAGCTACTAAACATATTTCCCAAACTCATTTTTACTGTATCCAACCACACAACAAAACTATTCACCTCCACCGGCTCAGGCGTAGTCGTCACCACCACCTTTTTCTCCACCGGCTCAGGCGTAGTCGTCACCACCACCTTTTTTTCCACCGGCTCAGGCGAATTCGTCGTCTCTTCTACATTTCCAGTCATAAAAACCTCCTTTTTCTCAACTTTTTAAAACAAAAGGCTGAAAACTTACCTTAAACCTCATTATATCAACCTCCCTCAAAACCAACCTACACCAACCGACAGAGACTCACCCTATCTACTCAAAAACCACCGTCTTATTCCCATAAACTAAAACCCGATTTTGCAAATGCAACCGCACCGCACGCGCCAAAACCACCCGCTCCAAATCCTTCCCCTTACGAATCAAATCCTCCGTATCATCCCGATGACTCACCCGCACAACATCCTGCTCAATAATTGGCCCAGCATCCAACTCAGCCGTCACATAATGCGCCGTCGCCCCAATAATTTTAACCCCCCTTTCATACGCCCGCTCATAGGGATTTGCCCCCGCAAAAGCCGGCAAAAATGAATGGTGAATATTAATCACCTGCGGAAAAACCCCCAAAAAATCATCCGTCAAAACCTGCATATACTTAGCCAAAACCACCAAATCAATCTTATACTCCCGCAACAAATCAAACTGCCTTTTTTCCGCCTCCTTTTTTGTTTCCTTCGTCACAGGAAGATGATAAAAATCAATTCCAAACTGCTCTGCTACATCCCTTAAATTCGGATGATTACTAATCATCAAAGGAACCTCCGCCAAAAACTCCTTAGCGCGCCAGCGCCAAAGCAAATCTAACAAACAATGATCCTGCCGGCTTACCCAAATTGCCATCCGTCGCACCGAATCAGAAAAATGTAACTCCCAGCGAGCATTTAACTTATTTGCAATCTCGCCAAACACCGGCCCAATTTCCTCACGCCTCAAATCAAACCCCTCCAATTGCCACTCAAGCCGGCTCAAAAACAAACCCGCCGCAAAATCCGTATGATGGTCAGCATGAATAATATTCCCCCCATGAGAAAAAATAAAATTTGCCAGCATCGCCACCAAACCCCGCTGATCGGGACAAGACACCAAAAGCGTCGCAGTTGGACTACTCATAAAACCTCAACAAAATAACAATTCCTCAATATTCTCCCCCACATCATCACCCACGCAACTAATCTTTAAAGCACCACCCAAACACTCACATATAACCCAAACACCACCCCTCATCCCCTTACAAACCTCTAACATCCCTCCCCAGTAATAGAAATAAAACCTACAGAAGGCAGTAAACTAACAAACATCCGTCCTAAACCAATCACCGTGAACAACAACTTAACCTTTGTTACAAAAATTATAATCGCCTCCCTCGCCCTATCCGCCGGCATAAAATATGCTGGCCCTCAGCTAAACATTCCCCCAACATCACTCAACGCCTCAATTGCCATATTTTTACCCAGCATCCTCCTAGCCATGATCTTCTTTTGGCGTTCATTCCAACAATCAGAACAGCAATAAACCGCAAAATAATCTTCCATCTTTTACCCTTTTTTCTTCAAACTAGGAGTTAAAAACGTGCAACTCGGTAAATGGATCGGCCTTTTAGCCCTTGTACTTTCTCTTTACATACTCTGGCAAATTCGTCAAGTATTATTATTAGTATTTGCCGCCGTTGTTTTAGCAACAGCCTTAAACCGGCTCGCCCGTAGATTACAAAAACTCGGCATCTGGCGCACCATAGCCGTACTCTTATCTGTACTCATTTTTGTTGGCATCCTCTTCATATTTTTTCTAATAATTGTCCCCCCCTTCATTGCCCAATATCAAGAACTAACCACAACCAAATTACCCCAAGTTGCAAAACTTCTCAATACCTGGCGCAATCAACTTAGAACCATAATCCCGCCGCAACTCAACCAATATCTGCCAGACATCAACACCCTTAACCAACAAATTTTACCAGACATCCAATCCTTAGCCACACGCCTACTTAATAGCTCCTTTGCCTTTTTCTCAAGTTCCTTGGGAGCCTTAATTAACTTCTTACTCGTCATCATTTTAACCATCATGCTCCTCGCACAACCAATCGCTTATAGAAAAGCTTTTGTGCGACTTTTTCCCTCATTTTACCGGCGCCGAATTGAAGGCATTTTAGACCGCTGCGAAGAAGCATTAGGCCGGTGGATAGTCGGCGCATTAATTAGCATGACAGTTGTAGGCTTATTAAGCGTTATAGGCTTATCAGTTCTGCACGTTCAACTCGCCCTTGCTCAAGGAGTATTAGCCGGCCTCCTCAACTTTATTCCTAACATTGGCCCCACTCTCAGCGTCGTTTTACCAATGGGAATCGCCCTTTTAGATGCTCCCTGGAAATCCTTAGCCGTACTTATTTTATACCTGGTCATCCAGCAATTTGAAAGCAACTTTCTTACCCCCTATGTCATGGCGCAACAAGTCGCCTTATTACCCGCCATCACCCTTTTATCACAAGTCTTTTTTGCCACATTTTTCGGCTTTTTAGGCTTTTTGCTTGCCCTACCCCTCACCGTCGTAGGACAAGTTTGGGTGCAAGAAATTTTGATCAAAGACGTACTCGATAAATGGCGACTATCCGCAGAAAAAGAAGCAGCCCTAGCCGCCGAACCTCTCGGCGACCAAGGATACGAAAGAGCCGATGAGCCGGTTTATGTTGATCAAACTCATCAAACTTCCCAAAAGTCAGAACAACAAAACAAAGAAAACCCCCCAACAGACAATGGGACCAAATACTTAGAGCCAGAAGACAAAGACTAACATTAAACCAGAGAATTCTGAGTAGCTAAATATTTATTCAGAATTCTCTAAAAAACTATTTATGATAAAATTTATAGTGATAAATATCCCATCTAAAATCAATGCGTACTATTGACGAAATTAACGAAAAAATTAATAACAAAAAAGCCGTAGTCTGGACCATTGAGGAACTAAAAAGCCGCGTCGCCGAAAATGGCATCTCCCAAACCGCCAAACAAGTTGATATCATCACCACCGGCACCTTTGAACCAATGGAAGCCTCTGGCGCCATGATTAATCTTGGCCACACTGATCCCCCGATTAAAATTCGCCGGTGTTGGTTAGATGGAGTGCCGGCCTACTCAGGTTTTGGCGCCGTAGATTTATATTTGGGAGCCAGCCAAATTAGCGAAAGCGCAGAAGCCGAAGAAAACCGCAGCGCCAGCCCCCAACCTTTGCGCGGCGGCGGGCACGTTATTGAAGATTTGATTGCCGGTAAACCCGTACACTTGAAAGCCACCGGCTTTGTTACCGACTGTTACCCCCGGTCGAGTTTTGAGACAACCATCAGCCGCGACCGCATCAACCAATTTTACTTATACAATCCCCGCAACTTATATCAAAACTTTATTGTAGGAGTCAACGGCGGCGACCGCACTTTATATACCTACTTAGGGCCGCTACAACCGCGTTTAGCCAATGCTGTTTACTCAAACACCGGCGCCCTTTCCCCCCTGCTAAATGACCCTGATTTGCGGCTTATAGGCATTGGTACGCGCATATTTTTAGGGGGGGGAATTGGTTACATTGCTTGGGAAGGTACACAACATTTTCCCTTACAAAAACGCCTTCCTAATCGTACTCCCATAGGGCCGGCGGCTACTGTTGCATTAATTGGCGATGCTAAACAAATGAATGCAAAATGGGTGAGGGGTTGTTATTTCCGAAATTATGGGCCCTCTTTGATGTTAGGAGTAGGGGTGGCGTTGCCGGTTTTGGGGGAAGAAGTGGTGGCGGCTTGTGCTGTTAAAGATGAAGAATTAGTGGCTCCGGTGGTGGATTTTTCGATTCCTCGGCGTGTACGTCCGACTTTTGGTTTAGTTAGTTATGCACAGTTAAAAACCGGTCGTATTGTCATAGAAGGGAAAAGCATTCGCGTGGCACCTTTGGCGAGTATTTATTTATCGCGTTGTGTTGCTTTGGAGTTGAAAGAATGGATAGAAGAAGGGAAATTTACGTTGAGTGAGCCGGTGGCTAAGTTGCCGACAGATCGGGCGTTTTTACCTCAAGATGCCTGGGGTGGACAAATGGCTTTGGAGTAGTTTTAAAAGGCCGGTTAATGTCACAGGCTAATAAGGGTTTTTTTAGGGAATTGAAATCAACAGCAAAATGCTTCCCATTAAACTGCCAATTTCTACAGCGATAACGGCTTGTTGACATACTTTGACCCAATATAAAAGCCGGTCTAGGAAAGCTGCAAAATTTTGTCTGAGAGTTTCTGCATCCGTGAAGGATTTAATTAAAATAGGAGTTACGCACGAATTGTATATTTAGTAGTTTGTACGCGCAATCGGTGGCTGTGGTTGCCCCTATCCATAGCGTAAAGTAAATTATGGAAGAGCTACAGGTGAATGATCGTTATAGTATTAGCAAGCATATCAACGCAATGTCTAAATAATTCCGAATAAAAAAAGGAGAAAGGAGAAAATGCAGCAAGAACTCAGCAACCTCCCACCTTACCAAGAAAGCATTACTGCTTGGTTAGCATCTGATCGGCAGGATACATCTCACCTTTTGCAGGGCAAGTCTTTAGAAGATGCCTTGAAATGGAAACAAGGAAAAAGATTAAGTGATGAAGATACCGATTTTTTTGATGCCAGCCGCGACTACGAAATTCAAGAACTAAAAAAAGCCAAAGAAAAAGCCAATCAAATCATCAAAGCTTCTCTTGAGGGGAAAAAAATTGAACGAGCCGGTATCCTAGCCCTGCAACTTTTTAATACAAATAATGACCGAAAATTGCAAGCCTTGCGCGATGCCAAAAAAGCAGGAGAAGACTTGCACAAATTACTTCAAACCTGGAAATCTTTAATCAAAGATGAACCCGAACTACCAAAACAACCGGCAACTAGCCCCCTCTTAGCCTTGCAAACTATTCTCAGTCAAATTCGAGAACGGCATATTTTCGACAGCCACACTTACGGCGTAACAAGCGTGTGTATCAGCTCCGACAGCCGCTATCTGGCGACGGCTTCGGGGGACAAAACCGCGATACTCTACAACCTCCAAACCGGCGAAAAACTCCACACTTTCGACAGCCACACTGACTCAGTAAATAGCGTGTGTATCAGTGCTGACAGCCGCTATCTGGCGACAGCTTCGAGGGACAAAACCGCCATCCTCTACAACCTCCAAACCGACGAAAAACTCCACACTTTCAACAGCCACACTGACTCAGTAAATAGCGTATGTATCAGTGCTGACAGCCGCTATCTGGCGACAGCTTCGGGGGACAAAACCGCCATTGTCTACAACCTCCAAACCGGCGAAAAACTCCACACTTTCAACAGCCACACTAGCTCGGTAAGAAGCGTGTGTATCAGTGCCGACAGCCGCTATCTGGCGACGGCTTTATGGGACAAAACCGCCATCCTCTACAACCTCCAAACCGGCGAAACACTCCACATTTTCAACAGCCACACTGACGCGTTATGGAGTGTGTGTATCAGTGCTGACAGCCGCTATCTGGCGACGGCTTCCTCTGACAATAGCGCCATCCTCTACAGCCTGGAAAACGGCGAAACACTCCAGACTTTCAACAGCCACACTAGCTGGGTAACAAGCGTGTGTATCAGTGCCGACAGCCGCTATCTGGCGACGGCTTCCTCTGACAATAGCGCCATACTCTACAACCTCCAAACCGGCGAAACACTCCACGCTTTCAACAGCCACACTGACCCGGTAAATAGCGTGTGTATAAGTGCCGACAGCCGCTATCTGGCGACGGCTTCCTCTGACAATAGCGCCATCCTCTACAGCCTCCAAACCGGCGAAAGACTCCAGACTTTCACCGGCCACACTGACCCGGTAAATAGCGTGTGTATCAGTGCCGACAGCCGCTATTTGGCGACGGCTTCGGTTGACAAAACCGCCATCCTCTACAGCCTGGAAAACGACGAAAAACTTCACACTTTCACCGGCCATACTAGGTGGGTAACAAGCGTGTCTATCAGTGCTGACAGCCGCTATCTGGCGACGGCTTCATTGGACAATACCGCCATTCTCTACAACCTCCAAACCGGCGAAAAACTCCACACTTTCACCGGCCATACTGGCTGGGTAAATAGCGTGTGTATAAGTGCCGACAGCCGCTATCTAGCGACGGCTTCCGATGACAATACCGCTATTCTCTACAACCTCCAAACCGGCGAAAAACTCCACACTTTCACCGGCCATACTTACGGCGTAACAAGCCTATGTATCAGTGCTGACAGCCGCTATCTGGCGACGGCTTCGTGGGATAGTACCGTTAAAGTTTGGGATTTGGAGGGGAATTTAATTGCTGATTTCATCGGCTATCAGGAAGGGGGGCAATTTATTGAGGTGGAAAGCCCCGCTTTTAGTGCCGCTTTTACCCCCGATGGCAAACATTTGGCTGCCGGTTATAAAGATGGTGTGTTGCGGTTGTGGCGCTTAGAAACTTTACCCGAATTGTTAGATAGAGCGCGGGAATGGTTACGCTTTGATTAGCCAGAATAGAAATAGCCAAAAAATCAAAAAACTGACAATTAATAAGCTGTTACGCACTTATAATGTATAATGAAAAAACAAATTTATGCAATTTATTAGGCCCGTCTATGCCAGCTAAA